>JAUILF010000437.1 GCA_030433135.1 Bacteroidia bacterium
AAAAAGATCGTTGAGGATCTTTTTTTGCTGAGCATAGGTTGATTCGGCATATATTTCTGCCTGTTTCAGGGCTGCTCTTCTCTTGTCGATGATCAATCCTCGCCCCACTGGTAGTGCAAGTCCGGCGTACCATTGTCCACTCTGCGGCAAAGTATGTTCGGGGTTGAGAAATTCTCCCCGGTTTTGATCGTATCCTGTTTTGACTTCCAGCCCGAAGGTGGTTGGGATTTTGAGGCCCACATCAAGCAAAGAGTAGTACTCTTTTTCGTCGTAATATTTTTGTTGTAAGCCTGTCTGAATACGAGGGTCAAATCCACCCCTGGCATTTCTGATCTCGTTTTCTGCCCTTTGTTCGATCAATCTAGCCTGGATGGCCAAAGGATGATGGTCCTCTATTATTTTCATTAATTGACCAGGCGTAAAAACCAGCGAGGACTGGGCGCCTATGGGGGTCAAATTATGTATAGTAAAGAAAACTATCAGTAAGATGTGGTATCTCATATTTTCTTTTCCATTTTTCCGGTGTTGTTCTGATTCACCCGATAGTAGTCTGGAGGGAACCCATTGATCTTTCGCCATAATTCGTACCAAATGGGTACATCTTTGAGCAGGGCAAGTCCTACTGCCCCCGAACCCACTTTTAGTTCCTTGGGCCAGGGGGCATCGTTGGGGTCAGGCGCAACCAAAACCCGGTATTGTCCGTTATCACTGATGTTGTTGTCAAATCCCACTATAACTCCACCAAAGGTGCCATAGGACAGATTGGGCCATCCCGAAAAGACAACCGATGGCCATCCGTCAAACCGAAATCGCACCTTGGTTCCGATATCTATGAGGGGCATATCCATCGGTTTCAGGAACATGGTAACAGCAAGGTCAAAATCGGCCGGCATAATGCTTACCAGGGCGGCACCTTCTTTAACTGTCTCACCAATGCCTGCGCGGATGGCTTGAGTGACATAACCATCCTGAGGTGCGACAATGTAATGCCAACTCTGTCTGACAGTATAGTTAGTCATTTGATTTTCCATTTTGGTCAGATCAGCTTCAGCACCGTACATACTGGAGAGGACAGATTGTTGTTTTGACTGTACCTGCGATATCTTGTCCTGATATTGATTGTCGAGGGACTCCAGTTTAACCTTGGCATTGAGGAGATCATTCTTGCTGGCCAGCAGATGGTTTTCAGCCGCTATTCTCTTTGCCTGGGCCTGTTGTAAAATCATCTTTCTCGTTTCCAGATCAGTTAGTGATTTCAGGCCTTTCTCATACAATTGTTCCATTCTGGCCAGCCTTTCTTCTGCTATCCCAAGGTTGGTAATGGAGGCCTCAAGTTCGATGCTGTCTGATTCAATTTTGAGAGTGGCCTGAGTGATTCGGTTCTTTGCCTGTTCCATTTCCAGGTTACGCGTTCTTTCCAGTGCCTCTAACTGGCGATCCAGAGCATTTATATTTGACTGATAGGAAGTGACGGTCGATGCCTTTGCCTTGATCTGCCGTTCTGTTCTTTCCAGAAGGTCGGGATCAAAATATTGATCTTTTATTTCAGAGAGATGCAGGATCGTATCACCGGCATTGACCCGGCTTCCTTCCCGGACATACCACTTTTCAATTCTCCCGGCGATAACCGAATGTACCATTTGGGGACGTTGGTCTAGTTGCAAAGTGGTTACCTGTCCGTTGGAACGGATGTTTTGTGTCCAGGGCAGGAAAAGCACAATAAAAAAAATGAGCAGAGAGATAATCAATAGTGCCATGAATTGTCGATAGGCCCGGTAATCCTTTAGCATGTTAAAAGATCGGTAGCGGGTGGTTTCGACCTTCCCCTGTATGGAATTGTGACTTAGATTTAGCATTATGATTGACTGTTATAGAAAAGATCATCAAACCATTTTTCCTTTTTCGCATTCCCTATATCACCATCATAGAGCAATTGCCCATCGTGTAAAATGAGGGAACGATCGAAGCGTTGACAGAACATCAGATCGTTCGATATGGCGATCAGGGTTATTTTACTTCGGAGCAGCTTAGTTAGAATCCGCTCCTTGTCTTTCTCGGAAAAATTATTGAATTCATCGTCCAGCAAGATCAATTTGGGATTGCCTAAAAGAGTCCGTGCCAGAATGATTTTACGCCTGATGGATCTGGGAAGGTTTTTGCCTTCGGGAATTTGTAAGGTGTCATATCCTTCGCTTGCAGACCGGACAAAATCCTGCAGACCGCAGATCTCAATGACTCGCTGAATGTCCTCCATATCAATATTTTCTCTTCCCAGAGTCAAATTCTCTTTGAGCGTGCCTCTGAATATGTCTTCCCTGCTGGAATAATATCTGATCATTTCATTGAGGGCTTCTTTGCGCAGGTTGGAAAGTGGAATATCGTTATAGGTGATGTATCCTGAGAAGTTTTCAAAATACCCAGCAATCATTTGCAACAGCAAGCTTTTTCCGGCACCATCAAATCCGGAAATGCAGATTTTTTCTCCTGCGTTAATATGCAAATCAATACCGGAAATAATGTCTTCATGGTCATCGGTAAACTGGTAAGCCAGATTATCTAATCTTAGACTCAAACCCTGGTCTCCATTATGCGTGAGCTCCACTCCCTCGTCCCGGTCCAGGGGTATGTCAGCGACGTTGCCGATTTTTTCAATCGCAGCCAGAACATCGTATATCGTCTCCATGCTGAGAATCAGTTTTTCCACAGAAGAAAGGATGAGGATGATGATGATTTCTGCAGCGACGAATTGACCGATATTCATCTGTTCATTGATAACCAACAATCCACCAATTAGAAGTAGTCCGGCTGCAATGATTACCTTGAAACCAACGAGGTTTATGTATTGAAACATGAGCGTCCGCCAATGTTCCTTTCTCGATTTGAGATAACCCTCGACGACGGCATCCGTTCTTTGCATGGGGAGCTCTGACTTACTTACCAATTTGAAGGTTTCCATCACACGAGCCAACTCTTCCAGCCAATGTGCCACCTCATATTTGTTTTTGGATTCATTCAGACTCGTCACCATACCCTTTGGTGCGGTAAAGCGAAAAATGAGGTAAAGTATCAAAACGAGTACAAGGCTGAAAAAAATGAAGAAGGGGTGATAAAGGCACAGCAGGATTAATCCAAAAATGATCTGCAATGACGCACCGGAAAAATCCATCAGAATCTTGGAGAGTCCTTTTTGCACTGATAGTGTGTCGAAGAATCTATTGACCAACTCGGGTATATATGCCTTGTCCACAGCTTCCCTCTTTATTCGGGGAATACGGAAAGCAAACTCAAATGCCGATCTGGTAAATATCTTCTGCTGAATATTCTCCGATATATTTAACTGCATTACCTGCAGAATCCCGGTGAAGGCTACCCCGAGAATGACAAAGATGACCAGGAGGATCCAGGAAGTGGATGTTTGTCCTCCACCTATCAGGTTAATGATGGCTTGAATACCCAATGGTAGCGAAAGGGAAACAATACCATAAAACAAGGCATAGACATACAGGCTGATTATTTCCTGCCGGTCTACCTTTAGCAGATTGATGAAACGCTGGATGGGAGTCAGTTTAGCAGTGGTGTCCATGTGATCAGGTTTTATGAAGGATGGCCAGGGCCATATCTGAATAGAATCCGGCAAGAAGGGTTGTGTCACCTTCAAGATCTGTGAGAGACGGAAGATGGTCGGCAAAATACTTCTGGTGGTGAATGCCCTCCACAATGGTCGAGATCAAAGTGTGTGCATTTTCAAATTTGGGATTGATCTCCAGGGCAATGTCACTGATCCGGCCTACCAACCGCTTGTAGCCGCCATAAAACCCTTCCTTGTTGCCATCATCCACTTCTTTAGTCAGATAGGCTTTGGAAGATTCAGAAACTACTATGCGGTTCAAGGCATCAATTTCAAAGTTGTCAATCGATTCCCGGTATGAAATGCCCTTGGCAATGACTTCGATAGCTACCCTTAATCTTTCCTCGGCCGAACTGATATTAGTGGTGGAGAAAACCAGTTGGTACTCCAACCATCCGTAGTACCACGAGGTGAGATAGATGAGGAGCTTGTGCTTGTTTTCAAAATAGCGGTATACCGAACTCTCGGTGGTCCCCAGTTCCTTGGCCAACTTTCGGAAAGTGAAAGCTTCCAAACCCAGACTGTCGATGAGCCGGATACTTTCCGCCAGAATTTTCTTGCCCAAATCAGATGAATACGGATCCTTCAGGTAGATCTTTTCATTGATCTGTACTTGCAATTGTACTCTTAAGTTTTTCATGACAATACGATAACATGATCACGCAAAAAAGGGTTAAATACTATCTAAAAAAATTTAGATACACACTAAAATGATAGTAATACTATTAAAGATAGATTTTGATGTTTAGGTTGTCGATATGGTTTGGGAGAAGTCCTGCCGCCTGGGCTTTTCGGTCAGGACTGCGAGGGGGGTGCTGGTTTGGGAGCTGGGGTGGTGGGTCCACACAAACCACAATTGGGCTTGCCCATCTATTGCTGAAAGCTAGTTAAACCTTGAGAAGGAGTATGGATGTGATATTGAACAAAAACTATAATGTAATTGA
>JAUILF010000041.1 GCA_030433135.1 Bacteroidia bacterium
ATAATAGTCTTCTAACAATTCTAAATAAACCTCAGATATTTTGCTGCCGCTAACACGCTCCCCATTTATTAACAACTGTTGCACAGTGGAATCCAATTCCATGAGAATGGCATTCTTGAAAAACCGATCTTATACCTGTCCGATTTTTTTGAGAGACATCGAAACCTGTATTATGACAATCTGATGAGGGTTAGGACCCATCATGATCTTACCCAATGGTTCAAGTTTTTTCTCACCGGAATCATCGAAACTGCCAAATCCGGTATTCACACATTTGATGGCATTCTTCAATTGAAAAGTGATGTGGATCAGCGTCTCAAGAGCTTTGGCTCCAGAGCTGAAGACGCCCATAAAGTTATCGTGCGTCTTTACCAAAACCCTATCATCACCGCATCCCAGGTCACCGAATTAATCGGTAAGTCAAAGGCCAGTGCATACCGCCTCATCACTGATCTGGAAAAATGTAACATCCTGGGTGAAATAACCGGTGGGGAACGAGATCGTATCTATGTTTTTGACGAGTACCTGGAGCTTTTTAGTGGTAAGGGGTAATAAACTTAGAGGTCATGTAGCCACGTATATTTATCTGGTGACCACAAACTTGTACACTTTATCAGTATCCGTTTGACTTAATCTCATATAATACAATCCGGCAGTTAATGAAGGAATATCCAATTGCCCGACTTGATCAAGAAGGGGAACATTGGCACCGAGTACTTCCTGTCCCAGGCTATTAGTCAGTACAACGTCCACCTGAGCTGACTTATATCCACGTATCTCAAACTGCAGTACTCCGTTCGAAACCGGATTTGGAAAAACCCGGACAGCCAAATCCTCTGAACCACTACCTGATGTATCAACACTGGTGCTCTGTGGATCGTACTTTTCGAAATGACGCTCTGGTATTACCTGCCTTTCAACCACCGAAAAGGACCAGGAGGCCTGAATCCGGGCAACGTACCTCACATGTTCATAGAACAAAAAGAAGGGATATTTTTTACCCCCTTCGAGATAAACGGTGACATCATCTGTTTCAGTCAAATCCGAATCATCCTCCACCCGATCCAGGAGAATGGAGTCTCCTAATTGGAGTGTTAGATAGCCATCATGCAGGAAATGTAGCGTGTATTCTGCTGAAATCGGAGGAACCAGCATTCCTCTGTATAGAATGGAATACTCGTCATCCGGAAACACCCCATCCCAACGATATGGTGATTGTACATCCCAGTTGGCATCCACCTGGTGTTGCCTTTGCTCTTTATAAAATACTGTGTCCTCTCCCAGGCCCTCATAAACCCTCAGGCGTAGTGCTGTATTGTTTCCCGTATGATAATATCCAGAATCCGCATATGTCAACCCAAATTCAAGACCTTCAGAGGCCTCTATCGTCCTTATCAATTGGCTATCACCGTTTTCCCAGACTGTAAATGCATAGAAGTGATCATCTACAATATCATAAATGGGAGCTTCCATCACCCGCTTTTGCTTGTCAAGGCTATAAAGAGTATGGTTGGTGGGATTGGAGGACCCATCCACCCCAACAGAAATCCCAACCGGATCCGAGTGAAGCTCCATTTGCACAATATTCGGGTAAACATCACGGTAGTCCTGAGACACCAGGCCATCTCGATCCGTAACCTCGACCAGCACCCGATAATATATATTGGTGTCAACTTCACCATATTGGCCTACTACATAGTAACCATCAAGGCCTGGTTTCGGATCTTTTGCCGGGTGTGTGTGATCATCATGATGAAAATCAATTTGCCACATTATTCCCGACGGATCCAACATTTCCTCGTCCGGGTCTTCAACATTGGCCTCAAACCAGATGGTATCCAGTGCGGAAAAATGTGTGTTCACTAGTGGTCGGTGAATTGAAATTTGAGGTCTGCTACCATCGATGATGTTCAGTGTTACTGTATCGGAAGAAATGCTACCTAGGGAATTACTTACTAAACAATGAATCTGCTTACCATTGTCCGATAGTTGAATATTTGGCATGACGAATTGATCACTCTCACCTGATTGCAAGAGTTCAGTACCATTCATCCAATCATATTTAAGCTCAGGGTCTCCGGAAGCAGATACTTCTAATGTAATCGATTCATTCGGAATGCTGTTTCTGGCCTTAGGTTGCCTCGAAATGTAAGGAACACCAGAACCCTGATACGATATGCGAAAAAGTTCCCCGGTTTTCAACTTCATAACATAGAGGTGACCGTCATCACCAATGGCTAGATTATTAGGACGGTCAAAACCAGTGGCAAAAGTATCCACTTCATAGGTATTGGGGTCCATGGTAAAGATGACACCGGCACAATAATCCATGAAGAAAAACTTACCGTGATATTCTGTTGGAAACAATAGCTCTTCTGGTTCGTAAAAAGCGGCACCTACGATGGCACATTTATCATCAGCGTGATCATAGGCATACAAGGGATCAATATAGGCCTCATCGGGCTTGCTTGTGCCTGCCGGCAACAGGCCTTCCACACGGTTCCAGCCATAATTACCACCAGGTATGTACTCATTTATTTCTTCATACAAGTTATTTCCAACATCACAAAAGAATATCCTGCCAGTGCTTTTTGACCGGGCCATGGTATAAGGGTTTCGAATTCCATAGGCAGCAATGGCCTGGTGATCTCCCTCCGTCTGGTCTAAAAATGGGTTGTCATTAGGGATGGATCCATCTGGGTTAAGACGAAGGATCTTTCCCAACAACCAATCAAACTTCGGTGCATTTACACCCGCTGTACCATCACCTATACTCAGATACAGCTTACCATCATCTCCAAAAAGCATAGCCCCTCCATTGTGCCACGAACCCCACATCTTACCGAATGTCATCAACTCGATTTCGCTTTCGGGTAAAGCCGTATTACCTGCTGCTATTACCCTGGCCAGCTTATTGCGGCGGTCATCAAGAATCGAGTAATAGAGGTAGACTTGTTGATTGTTATCAAAGTCTGGGTGTAAGGCGATACCGTTGAGCCCTCGTTCGTTGGGAGTCTCGGTAACCACAGTGTAAAACGGTTCGGGCAGCAGGATATCTTTTTCGATAATCCTGATAGCACCTCCTTTTTCTGCAATAAACATGCGGCCATCAGGGGCAAAAGTCATAGCAGTAGGACTCTTCAACTCATCAGTAACGACTTCCAAAACAAAGCCATCCGGTAGTACTGGATGAGCACCGAGCGGAATCATAAAACCAACCAACAGAATCAAGAAACCAATCCACGGACTTCCCGGATTGACATTTTGACCCGTAAAAATCTGATTTTCCATGCTTTATTAAACGATTATAGTCTTCAGGACGTTCTAAAGTTGGTGTAATGAAATTGTAAAGATCTGTAAAATGATGTGGTTGTGTACGACAATAACCTTTTGCAGTTCAATTAGTTGCTTCATTGCCCGAAAGAGTTTAAATTAAACCCTTTAATGGAAGAACCTGCCTTGCAACTCAAAAATCGCCGCGAATCTAATGATTTGTTTATGTAATGTCTTGACTCCCGAGTAGTTGAAATCAATCGGGTACAATTTTTGTTGTCAGGTTCAATAGTAAATGCTTATGTCCCGGGAAAAAACGAGTTACAGTCTCCTTATTGAAAAACTGGATCAATTCATCCGGAAATACTACATCAACCAATTGATTAGAGGCTCTCTCTATAGTATTGGTTTGATCGTGGTTTGTTTCATGTTATTTTCCCTGGTTGAATACTTCTTTTACTTCGGTACCGGAATGCGCAAAGTTCTATTCTTTGCTTTCTTAGGCATTTCCGCATTTTCGCTTATCCAGTGGGTAGGTATGCCTATTGTGCATTACTTCCGGTTGGGCAAGATCATTTCTCACGAACAAGCTGCACAAATTATCGGTCAGCACTTTCAGAATGTAAATGATAAGCTGATCAACATACTTCAGCTCAGTAAACAGGCTGACAATCAAAAGTCCAATGATTTGATCATGGCCTCTATTGAGCAGAAAACTCAGGAAATACAGCCTGTACCATTCATGAGTGCCATTGATCTCAGCAAGAACCGAAAATATCTGCGGTATGCCCTGCCACCGCTACTTTTGTTGCTGGGCTTACTGGTGGGTGCACCCAGCCTGATCAAAGATCCGGCGAACCGTATTATCAAGAATAACCAGGCTTTCGAAAGAGAAGCTCCTTTTTACTTTCACCTGGCCAACAGCGAGCTCGAAGTTCCACAATATGAAGACTATAAGATCACGGTCAATGTAGATGGCGATTATTTGCCCGAGCAGGCATTCGTTGTGGCCAATGGTTTTCAATACCGACTAAAGAAAGAGAGTCCATCTACTTTCAGCTACACATTTAATAATGTGCAGCAGGACCAGGAGTTCAACTTTGAGGCAGAAGGGGTGACCTCGCAGGACTATGCCCTGTCCGTTCTCAAGAAGCCGAGTATACTTGATTTTTCCACGTCTCTGGATTATCCCGCCTACGTGAGAAGAAGTGACGAAGTCCTGAATAATGTGGGCGATCTGGTAGTGCCAGCGGGAACCAAAATTGACTGGACAGTGAAGTCGGTAAATACGGAGGATCTTTGGTACCAACTACAAGGAGAAGAAATTGCCGCAGCAGACCGAATCGGTAGTGATGACTATACCTTTAATCATCGTTTCTACCAAAATAACGAGTACAAACTCATCATTGGCAATGCTGCACTCCCTAAGGGAGACAGTGTATCTTATACTGTTTCCGTCATTCCAGACCTCTATCCTTCCATCAGTATGAAGCAATTTGAAGATAGCACCAACCAAAAACTGGTGTATCTGGTAGGAGATGCTTCTGATGATTACGGACTAAAGCGTCTGACCTTTAACTATTCGATCTCAAATAAAGGCACGTTGCAGGGGGACCCTGTAGTGATGGAAATGAAGCAGCCCGAAGGCAAAACCGTTGGCTTTGATCACGTATTCAACATCAATGACCTGACCCTCAAACCCGGAGATGAAGTGTCCTATTACTTTGAAGTCTGGGACAACGATGGCGTACATGGGAGTAAGAGCAGTCGCACCACCATGCAGGTTTTTGCTCAGCCTACTGTGGAAGAATTTGAGCAAATGGAAGACGCCAACGAAGAGGACATCAAGAAGGCACTTGATGAGTCACGTCAGGAATCTGAGAATATCAAAAAAGATTTTAAGAAGCTGAGAGAGAAAATGCTTCAGGAGAAATCTGTCGACTGGCAAATCAAGAAGGAACTTGAGGATTTGCTTAATCGTCAACAGAACCTGGAGGAAGAGTTAAATGAAGCAAGAGAAAAGTTTGAGGAGAACCTGGAAAATCAACAGGCTTTTGACGAAATAGACCAGGAAACCCTTGAAAAACAGGAGAAAATCAGGGAATTGTTTGAGGAGTTAGCCGATGAAGAAACCAAGGAACTCATGGAGAAGATCCAGGAGTTGATGGAGGAACTGAATAAAGACGAGGCATTGGAGATGATGGAAAACATGGAGCTTAACGAAGAAGAGCTTACCATGGAACTGGATCGTCTCAAAGAGTTGTACAAGCAGCTTGAACTCGAACGCGATCTGAAGCAGGAGATCGAAAAATTGCAGGAACTGGCAGAGGAGCAACTCAAATTGAGTGAAGAAACAGCTGAAGAAGAAAACCAGGAACTGGACCAGGAGCAGAATGAAGACCTGAACAGCGAAGAAGCGGAATCAGAGGATGCAGAAACAGAAGACAAGGATGGAGAAAACGCTGACGACCAGAAAGAGGGAGAAGATAAAGCTGAAGACACTGAGCAAGAAGATAATGCCCAACAGGAAGAAGGTAAAGAAGGAGCTGAGCAATCCGAACAAGATCAGAACAATGAAGGGCAACAGGAGGATCAACAAGGTCAGGAGCAGGAAGGTGATCAGCAGCAGGGAGAACAGTCGGAACAAAACCAGGAGAATCAGGAGCAAGGTTTACAGGAACAACAGGAGCAGATTAATGAGGCTTTTGAAAAAATCCAGGAGCAACTGAAAGAACTGGAAGAAAGGAACTCGGAAATGCAATCTCCTAAAGAAATGGGAGACAATGAAGAGCAGATGGACGATATTCAGCAAGACCTGGAGCAAAGTCTGCAACAATTGCAACAGCAGCAAAATCAAAATGCCAGTAAGTCTCAGAAGAACGCAGGCCAGAAAATGCAGCAAATGGCCCAGCAGATGGAGCAGCAAATGCAGGAAGGGGACATGCAGCAAATGAATGAGGATATGGCTGCCATGCGACAATTATTGGAAAATCTGATTGCCCTGTCCTTTGATCAGGAAGCTATGATATCAGACTTCAACCGGACCCATACAAGCACACCCGAATACCAGTCACTGGTTCAGAAACAGTACAAACTGAAGGATGATTTCCATCTAATCGAAGATAGTCTGCAGGCATTGAGCCAGCGAGTATTTGAAATTGAATCTTTTGTGTTGGAAAAAGTATCTGACATCAATAAGAACATGGATAAGAGTTTAAAATTGCTGGAAGACAGAAAGAAAGCACAAGCGTCTGATAATCAACAGCGTACGATGAAGAATGTCAATGATTTGGCCTTGATGTTCAGCGAGTCCATGAATCAGATGCAGCAGCAGATGGCCGCGATGATGTCAGGACAACAAATGTGCACCAAACCGGGAAGCAACTCCAAAGAGGGTGAAGGAAATGTCCCTATGGACAAGATCAGTGAAGGGCAGAAACAGTTGAATGGAGATATGCAGAAGATGAAGGATGGCATGCAAAAGTCCGGACAACAGGGTAGTAGCAAGGAGTTTGCCCAGATGGCCGCCAAACAGGCAGCTTTACGCAAAGCTCTGCGCGATGTTCAACGAGCCAAGCAGGCCCAGGGACAAGGTTCCAAGGAATTGGAAGAGATTTTGGAACAAATGGACAAGATTGAAACTGATTTGGTCAATAAACGGTTGACTAATGAGATGATAACCCGGCAAGAAGAAATTCTGACCCGACTTCTGGAATCCGAGCGAGCGGAAAGAGAGAAAGAGTACGATAACGAGCGTAAATCAAAGACTGCTCAGGCCGAAGAAAAGCCGATACCACCGGCAGTGGAAGAATACATCAGAGAACGAGAGTCTCAAATAGAGCCCTTTAAGACCATATCACCTGCGTTAAAGCCCTATTACAAACAACTGGTTGAAGAATACTACAAGTCCCTAAAAGATAATTGACATGCTAAAACTGGCATCTTGCTCTGAAAGCATATGTGAGTTAGAACACTTTGTGCAGAAACTATCCGAACGATACAATATTTGTCCGGATAGGTATCCAGATATCCTGATCAGTCTTACCGAAGCTGTAAACAATGCGATTATTCATGGCAATGGCGAATGTCGTACCAAAAATGTCCTGGTCGAACATCGCTATCAGAAACACAGGGGACTTACCTTTGAGGTCTCCGACGAGGGATCAGGTTTTGACTATACCAGTATTCCTGACCCAACCAAGGTAGAAAACCTTGAGCGGGACGGGGGAAGAGGTGTTTTTCTGATGCGACAACTCTCCGATAGAATTAAATTTGCCAATAATGGGCGTACTGTCATCATCAACTTTAATGTCTGACATTTTTACTTACGCTGTTCCTTCACTCCACTTCACTTGGCAATAGAAATATCTTTTGTCGATTCCATTTCCTGTAAAGAGCTGATCGTTAGCCAGCAAGCCATTAAAACCTGGCTCCGGAAAGTCATTCAAACCGAAGGTAAAGCTTTAGGTAACATTGATTTTATACTGTGTAATGACCAGTATTTGCTTAAAATCAACCAGGACTTTCTCAATCATGATACATTCACCGATATCATCACTTTTCCCTACAGTTATACTCCCATTGAAGCCGAAATATACATCAGTTGTGAGCGTGTAGAGGAAAATGCCCGTAATCATACTCAACAACCCGAAAAAGAAATGCTCAGAGTGATGGTGCATGGGGTGCTGCATATGTGCGGATATGATGATCACTCGGCAGAGGATAAAATCGCGATGCGACAGTTGGAAGACCGTTACCTTAAATTGATTTTTGACAGCAATAGTTAAAATCTGCTACATACCCCAACTTAAGGGTGTTCAACCCGGACTATGCATCAGGCCTTTCTATTACGAGCCAAATATGCTGCAAATACGGGCACATAAGCACTTTTTGATTCTCACTCCCGCCTTTGGCAGGACAGGCTATGATGGTGACCATGGCCTACCCACCCGCTTTCGCGGTTCTCTCATTTCGAGCACTGTCGTACTCGACTCTGCGAGATCATTCGGTCATGAGTCAAAAAGCACTTGGAGCACCCGTCTTTATTGCCTATTTGACTCTCATGACGAAACCCCAATGAATAATCCGGGTTCAATACAAATTTCATCTCAATTCAACTGTTTTATTGAAACAATGGCAATCTTGAAGGCAAATCATTAATGCTTCTTATCTTTGCGCTGATTATCAATTTACATTAAAATTTATTTAATGTATAATAACCTATATATTAATTAATTAATGAGGGTTTTAAAATTTGGCGGTTCATCCTTAGCCAATGCGGATTGCATTCGAAATGTGGCTGAAATCATCCGCTCGAAACAAGAGTCAGGTGCCGATACCCGGGCTGTGGTAGTTAGTGCCATGGGCAAGATGACAGATTTGTTGCAAGAGATGGCGCAAACTGCATCCCGTGGCCATGAGTCTTACCGGGAAATCCTGGGTGAGTTTACTTTACATCACCAGCAGGTGATATCAGAGTTGTTTGATGATGATAAGGTCACTGAAGTGCAGGAGCACATAGGCACACTTCATCAGACACTGGAACAACTACTACATGGAATTTACCTGGTGATGGAGGCCAGTTCACGGACGATGGATTATGTACTAAGTTTTGGTGAAAGATCGAGTGCCTACATCGTGGCCCAATACTTTAGTTCCGTAGGCATTAAAGCCAGCTTTCTGGATGCCCGGGACATCATCAAGACCAACAAGAATTTTGGCGCCGCTCAGGTGGATATCCCGCTGACCTACTCCCGGATACAGGATCATTTCAACAAGGAGGAAGCCTTACAGGTAATCACGGGTTTCATTAGTGCAGACAAAGGTGGATTAACCACCACATTGGGACGTGGTGGTTCGGATTATACAGCTGCCCTGGTTGGCGCTGCTTTGGATGTTGAAGCCATTGAGATTTGGACCGATGTGGACGGCGTGCTTACTGCGGATCCAAAAAAAGTTAATGAGGCATTCACTATAAAAAATATGTCTTATGCCGAGGCGGTCGAGATGTCGCATTTTGGTGCCAAGGTCATTTATCCTCCAACAATTCATCCGGCACTTACCCGTGATATTCCGATTTACATCAAAAATACCTTCAATAGTTCAGCTGAGGGAACATACATAGGCCTTAAGAACACCGACTATCAAAAGGCCGTTAAAGGAATCTCATCCATCTCGGATGTAGCCTTATTGACGCTACAGGGTAGTGGACTTTTCGGTATGCCTGGTATTGCGGCACGATTGTTTGGCAGCCTTGCCAGTGCGGGCATTAATGTCATCCTGATCACACAGGGATCTTCAGAACATTCGATCAGTTTTGCGATCCAGCCAGGGATGGTCAAGAAGGCCTTGCGCAAAGTGGCCCGTGAGTTTGAATTTGAGATGAAAAGAGGTTCGGTAGAACCACTCAGGGTGGAATCCGATCTGGCTGTTATAGCTATTATCGGTGAAAACATGCGCTATAAGCCTGGTGTAGCTGGAAAAATGCTAACAGCATTGGGTAAGAACGGCATTAATGCGGTAGCCATAGCCCAGGGTTCGTCAGAGTTGAATATTTCGGTTGTCATTGAGAAGCAGGATGAAGCCAAGGCATTAAATGTGTTGCACGAAGCCTTCTTCCTTTCTGACACCAAAGTGATTCATCTCTTTATGGTAGGAGTAGGCCTCATCGGTGGAACCCTATTGAACCAATTGGCAAAACAAGCTGTATTCCTGCGCGAAAAGAGGTCGCTGGAAATCCGGGTAGTTGGTCTGGCCAATACCAGAAATATGGTCTTTGATCCAAAAGGTATTGAGATTGGAGATTGGAAAACAAACCTGGATAGCTCCAGCCTGGAAAGCAATATGGATTCCTTTGTGGAGAAAATGATCGATTTCAATCTTTCGAATTCCGTGTTCGTTGATAATACGGCGGATCTGTTGATTCCGGATCACTACGAATCTATTCTGGATGCGTCCATATCTATTTCAACTCCCAATAAGGTAGCCACCTCATCTGATTTTGAGCAATACCTCAATTTGTTGTCTCGTGCGGAAAAGCGGAATGTCTACTTTGGATACGAGACCAACGTAGGTGCGGGCTTACCCGTCATTTCTACGCTTCGTAACCTGATCGATAGTGGAGACCGGGTGATTAAGATAGAAGGAGTCTTATCGGGTTCTCTATCCTATATCTTCAATCATTTTGACAAGAGCACTCCCTTTAGCCAGGCGGTTGAACAGGCTGGAAAACTGGGTTTCACTGAACCTGATCCAAGGGTTGATCTGAATGGTCTGGATGTAAAACGCAAGATATTGATCCTTTCCCGGGAGGCAGGACTACGGATGGAGTCGGACGATGTGGAAGTAGAGAACATCTTACCTGACTATTGTCAAAATGCCGAACTGGAGGATTTACCTGCTGCGTTGAAAAAAGCAGACAGTTATTTTGAAGAGAAGCGTAAAGCTGCTGCAGATAATCAGGAAAGGCTATGTATGATTGCACGGCTCGAACAGGGAAAAGCCTACATCCGTCTTGAATCTATTGGCCAGGATAGTCCTTTCTACTTTTTGAGTGGTAGTGACAATATGATCGTATTTACCACGGAGCGATATAAGGACAGACCTCTTGTCATCCAGGGACCGGGTGCCGGAGCAGAAGTTACGGCTGCTGGTGTTTTTGCGGAAATCATACATATCGGATCACTACTATGAAAGCAGGAATTAAGGTATTCGCTCCAGCCTCAGTAGCTAATGTGGCATGTGGGTTTGATGTTTTAGGGTTTGCACTTAATCATCCGGGAGATGAAATTATCGCACGACCGCGAGATACCAAGGGACTGGAAATCACCAGAATCACAGGTGACCAGGGTAAATTACCCAGGAAGGTAGAGAAGAATACGGCCGGATTTGCTGCCCAGGCACTTATGAATCATGTAGGCTGCGATATGGGTATCGAACTGGAGATACACAAGAAAATGCCCTTTGGCAGTGGACTGGGGTCTTCAGCGGCCAGTGCCGCAGGGGCTGTAGTAGCTGTTAACGAATTGATGGGAAGACCACTCACTCGCAGGGAATTGTTGCCATTTGCAGTGGCTGGAGAACAGATTGCCGATGGTGCCTACCACGCAGATAATGTGGCTCCATCTTTACTTGGAGGTCTTATTCTGGTGAGGGATAACAAGACACTGGATTTTCATCGTATACCCACTCCCAAAGGACTGATAGCTGTGGTGATCTATCCGCACATTGAGATCCTGACCAAGGATGCCCGAAATGTGATTCAAGAAAATGTACCTCTGAACAAATTGATTGTACAGACAGGAAATATTGCCGCATTAGTTTTGGGTATGATTCAGGCAGATTTTGATCTTATATCCAGAGCCTTACAGGATGTGGTTGTAGAACCACAGAGAGCCAATCTTATTCCTCATTTTTATACGGTTAAAGAATCTGCCCTGGATGCGGGAGCTCTGGGCTGCAGTATCAGTGGAGCAGGACCATCCATTTTTAGTCTTTTTAATAATACACTACAGGCAGAGGCGGCAGCTTCTGCAATGCAGTCCATTTTTGCAGCGGAAGGAATTGCTTGTGACTCCTTCATTTCTCCCATAAATTCTGCCGGAACCATCATTTATTAACCCACAACGTTCCACGTGAAACTATATAGCACGAAAGACAGGAACCAGGAATACAGTCTCAAAGAAGCTGTTCTGCAAGGTCTTGCACCAGACGGCGGACTCTTTATGCCCACTGAGATTCCCAGTTTCCCACCTGACTACTGGTATTCATTTTATGACAAAAGCTTTAAAGAGGTTTGTCTGGACATATCGCGTCTCTTATTATCAGACGCACTCACTGACAGCGACATTCAATATATTCTGAGCACCCTGAACTTTGAGGCTCCGCTTACCACAATCAGTGACAACATCTCTGTCCTGGAACTCTTTCATGGGCCTTCCCTGGCATTCAAGGATTTCGGAGCACAATTTATGGCACAGCTCATGTCTTTGTTCAATAGAGATGAAAAAGGTGACCTGACCATACTCGTTGCTACTTCGGGTGATACGGGTGGGGCCGTTGCTTCGGGATTCTATGATGTAGAAGGAATAAATGTAGTCATTCTATACCCACAGGGAAAAGTTAGTGAACTGCAGGCACGCCAACTGACCACATTTGGTAAAAACATCCAGGCTCTTGAGGTGCAAGGAACATTTGACGATTGTCAGCAATTGGTGAAACAAGCCTTTGTGGACGAATCCCTGAAGCACAAGGTCAGACTATCCTCTGCCAACTCCATTAATATCGCCCGGCTAATACCCCAAAGCTTTTACTATTTCGGGGCCTTTGCTCAACTTGATAAAGAACACCCTCCCATCACCGTTTCTGTTCCGAGTGGTAATTTCGGAAACCTTACAGCCGGACTAATGGCAAAACGAATGGGTCTTCCGATAGATATATTCATAGCTTCTACCAATATCAATGACGTTGTCCCCCAGTATTTGGAAACCAGTGAATACCAACCAAAACCTTCCGTGGAAACGCTATCCAATGCTATGGATGTAGGAAGTCCGTCCAATTTTGAAAGAATGCAGGAACTATATGGTTTCACGTGGAACCATATTAAGCAAGACATTATTGGATATTCCTTTGACGATGATCAAACCATTAGGACCATCAAATCTGTGTACGAGCAACATAAATATATCCTGGATCCTCATGCAGCTGTTGCCTTCCTGGGAATGAAACAATTTCTGCAAACTCATCAACATCATCATGGCATCATCCTGGCGACAGCTCATTACTCCAAATTCAAATCAACCATAGATCTTGCCCTCGAATTTGACACAGATCTACACCCTTCTCTAGCCAATCTACTGGATAAAACTCAACAAAAGGAAATCATTTCATCTGAGTATGAACAACTCAAAAGCATTCTCCTCGATAAATATGCGGTTAACTAATCAAGATGCTTGCCTGGACTTACCTGGTTTACTGTATATATAAACTTGACCCTGAGAGAATTCGTAAGGTTATATAGAGAGGATTTCTTATCCTATTACTTTTGCTGATTCTACTTCCTCCAGGAACAATTCCAGCTTATTATTGAAGAACTCAGATTGTTCAAGCATCGGAGCATGACCACATTTATCCACAATAAATAACTGGGCAGCATCAATCAGATCACGGAATTTTTCCCCTACAAAAGGAGGAGTTATGGTATCTTGCTTGCCCCAGATCAATAAGGTAGGCACCTTTATCTCCCCTAATTTTGTCTCCACATTATGTCTTATCGCCGACTTAGCCGTTTTAACTATCCGTATCGCCTTCGATCTATTATTTACAATCTCGAAGACCTCATCAACCATTTCCTTGGTAGCTATCTCAGGATCATAGAAAGTTAGAGAAACCTTGTTTCTGATATATTCATAATCTTCCCGTTTGGGAAATGAAGTACCAAATGAACTTTCATACAAACCGGAACTTCCGGTCAGTATCATCGACTGCATCCTGCTTTGATCCTCAATGGCAAAGAGAAGCGCCAAATGACCACCCAATGAATTTCCCAGAAGATGCATATGATCAATCTCCACCTCCTTGATAAAACCATTGACATACTCCAGAAGTCCTCCCAGTGATAACTTTCTAAGTGGCATCTCAAAAATCGGAAGTAAAGGCATCACAATTCTCCGCTTATCTTTGAAATAACTTATCAAAGCGTCAAAATTACTAGCTGTACCAAAAAGTCCGTGAAGTAAGACCAGGGGTGTACCATCTCGAGGTCCGAGATCCAGATACCGAAACTCACCTTTCTCTAAAACAGGATAGTCTGTCATGACCAGATCATTGTAATTATTCGTATGAACCAGGATCCAAGAGTATTCTCATAGCCCAGTCTAAAGCTAAAATAGCTATTTATTTCCTACCTGCGATAGTAGCATTTGTTATCTGCGAATACTGAAATAATAAATGTACACTGTTGTAATAAAGATCAGAATTGCCACAGCTTGATGCATCACTCCCCATAATACCGGAATACTTCCTATACTGCCCAATAATACAGCAACACCGAGCAAGATTTGAGTTATTAACATACATATCAACATTATTGGTGACCATCTCAAATTTATTCTTTTCCAGTGTCGCCTTGTAGTCCAATATACACATAACATACTGATTATCAATAGATAAGCTACATTTCTATGCAGGAACTGCGCAAGGGCCGGAGCAAAGCTGGATTTATCGTAATTAACAATATTATCCACATTCCATTGACTACTATCCGTTAAAACGGAAGGTATCCAGGATCCGGCATAATCAGGAAAATCCGGGTAGGATAACGAGGCCTTCATACCCGACATAATACCACCCAGAAAAAGCTGACAACATAGTAAAATCAAAATCCACTTCATTTTCCTGATTCGCCTGCCCGTACCCAAAGCAAACCTGTAGTCAAGGGTCACCCACCATAAGTATCCCATCACTAGTAATGCCAGCGACAAATGTATGGATAGTTTATAAGCATTAACCCAGGGCCTTTCTACCAAACCACTCGCCACCATGATCCAGCCAAACACACCCACCAATCCAGCCAATACCAGTACAATTAGTAATCGCCTGGTCAACTGTCTGGAAAGCCAACCCTTAAACCAAAAAATCAAAAAAGGTACGATGAAGATTAACCCCATACCCCTGGCCCATAGACGGTGAAAATACTCCCAGAAGTAAATGAACTTAAAATCTGATATTGACATACCTTCATTTAACTTCTGATACTGCGGTGTATCCCTGTACATCGCAAAAGCTTCCTCCCAACCTTCTACTGACATAGGAGGTAGTGTACCTGTCACTATTTCCCATTTCGTAATTGAAAGACCCGAACCTGTCAACCTCGTAACTCCCCCGATAATAATCTGGACATAGATTAGAATGATCCCCAAAATCATCCAGAAGTACACATACTTATTGATCTGACCAGACTTACTTATTGACATCTAATGATATTATTGATTTAAAATTAACTTCTTTTACCCTATCATCATCAGTAGTGTTAGTTTGTAGATAATTATCCCATATTACATTAGGAAATATCATATATAACACTTGTATATGTGTTACTGACAGTGATGCAAGGTGATAAAATTCTATTTTCCAGTACTTTATGAATGTTTTCAACATGGTTGGAAAGATGTTAATGTGGATAAAAACCAGCCAACAATTTGTTTGATGATGTCCCTATAGAGTGGAATAGACGGTTTGGAAACATTAGTGTTATGCACAATTTTATGGTTCATCTTCTGATGACGTTGAAAAGTCATTCCCGGTGTTTATAATGTGGGAATCAATCAACATATATTAAATTTGATGTACAATTGTAAAATCTTTTATTTCTGACTGATACACGTAACATATTTTTAATATGTTAATAACTTATAGAATGATGTAGATTCAGGTACTTTATCAGCCGGTGTCAAGTGATAACTTATGCAAAGACTTTCATCCATTATTCCCAATAAAGAAATCTATCCAACTTTTGCCGAAATAGATTTACATCAACTTATACACTCGTATGGTATCGATTTGCATCATCCGGTGAATGTCATTCTCAATCGTGAAAGTAAGATTGAAACGGGTATTTGGGGTCTAAATCCGTCATCAAAACGGGAAGATATTCATCTGCCATATGTGGAATATGACCGTGCACATCTGAAACCCACTTTCCGTATGGTTTTCCGGGAAAACAAAGGTATAGCCATTATGGATAGTTTTTATGCATGGAATGCCAGGGAACGGGTCCCATATCGTATATGTCTGGAATCCGGAGCGATATTCTGGGTTCCTATGATCTATTTCAAATTACCGGACGATCGAGTTTCGTTTACTATGCTGGTACGCGAAGCACAGCAAGACTTGGCCAACATTACAGAAGTAGAGCCTTTAAGCTTCTCACGTGAAGAAGTGATGACATGGTTGGGTAACCCACCGGTAGAAGAAGCTATTCATCTGTTGCGATCTAACGAGCCTGCAGAATACAGGAGTTCTCGCACCTCGAATAAAGCTATGATTGCCGGGTTTGATGATAAGATCCTGCATCAAACGAGTACTAACAGCAGTAGCGAAGAACCTTCACTCTTCGGCTAATGCGTGCAGTTATTCAAAGAGTAAGTGCAGCAAGTTGTACAGTGAATGGTGAAATGACCGGCAGTATAGAAAACGGACTGCTGATATTGCTCGGAGTCGAGGCTGAGGATAACCACAGTGATATAGAATGGTTGTCTGCAAAAATCTCAAACATGCGCATATTTTCAGATGAAGAGGGCAAGATGAATCTGAATATCAAGCAGGTTGGTGGAGAATTTATGGTTATCAGTCAATTCACCCTGCACGCCAGTACCAGGAAAGGTAATAGGCCTTCTTTTATCAAAGCAGCTAAACCAGCCTATGCGAGCCAATTGTATGAACAGTTTATGGAGGTGCTGGGTATGACCAGTGGACTGGAAGTCAAAAAGGGTGTTTTTGGCGCCCATATGCAGATCCAATTGCTCAACGATGGGCCGGTAACCATCCTTATTGACAGTAAAAACCGGGAATGACAATAGAACAATTTCAGAAAGAAGTCGATCAATGGATAAAAGAATATGGAGTAGACTACTTTGATGAGCTGACCAACACGATAATCCTGATGGAGGAAGTTGGTGAGTTTTCCAGTCTGGTGGCCCGACTTTATGGTCAGCAGTCATTCAAGAACAAGGGACTGGAGATGGATGCAGGAATGAAGCTCCAGGATGAATTGTCAGATATTATGTTTGTCTTAGTTTGTCTGGCCAATCAGATGGATATAGATCTCACGCTGGCACTGCGTAGCAATCTCGAAAAGAAAACCGAAAGAGATGCTGAGCGACACAAAAACAATCCAAAGTTAGGCAAGGATAGTTCCTAAAAACTCATGACAGGGAGAAACCGGTAACTATATTATTAATGAACGTAGGACATTTGATATTCCTGCTCTTCCAATTTATCGTAGAATGCCTCCAGATATGATTTGCATTCTCTTCTAACACGCCTGGGTAAAGGTTCGAAACCATCAATGATTCCCAGCAGTTCCTCCTTTTTATCCAGGTATAGTTGAAAGACACTTTCCAAAACGGCCTTGTTTTCTGCACGTCCAAGAAATACAGGTACAATCCTGTCTTCTTCCTCAGGAAAGGCATAAGGAGCATTGACAAAGAGAGAAAAGTCGAAATCATAGGGTACGGGTATCAAGACAGAGTCTTCTTTCCGACGCAGGGAATGTACGTTGTGCCCACTGCCGATGACCACATCGCGATTGCCAATCATATATTGGAAAAGGCAAAATAACTCATATTGATAGGGGTCGTAGGCTGAGTAGTCTTCATCCTCGCAGTCACACCATTTTCCATCAAGACGATCTTTCGTCTCTTTATCACTTTCAATTAGGAAGCCCTTTGGTTTCATCACATAATCACTGTCTACATCCCGGTAAAGCAGATCAAAATGTGTGGTTTTAAAAGAATAGTCAGTCAGTGTTGAATACATCTGATAGATGAGATACTCTTTCAGTAAATAAATATATGCGTCATCGTCCTGAAGGCACTCTGACACAAGTTTGTACTCATCGTATTTGTCCATGTCCAGATCCTTAAGATCTCCCTTGACAAAGTTGAGCTTGAGGGGAGGATAATCACAGTTTCGTTTTCGGTAACTACCACGTGCTGATAGTTTGCAGGAGAAAGTAGCCAGGTTTTGAGTTTCAGTGGCAAGGCTAAAAAGAGCAGGGTGATCATTTTCCAGCATTTTGGATCCCTCCAAAGAATCTATATCAAAAACCAGGATCACTTGAGCTTCAGGATGATCATTAATGAGTTGAAAAAGCGAATTATCCTGCGCTGCCAGCGGGTTGAAAATAATGCTGATCATCACAGCCAGTACAGGGAAAATTCGCGAGTGACAAGCTGGATGCATCCTTTCTAATTATTAGATTAGTATTTTCAGCGTGGTAAAGATAAAGTGAAATACAGAAGTTAGCATCACATGGATAAGATTCCTACGCTATTTTTGGTACTGTTCCTGGTGGGTTGTTCTCAAACTCAGCGAACCACTTTGCCCGAAGTTGCGCGTCCATCTGATACACTGCCGAAGAATGTTATTCTGATGATTGGTGATGGCATGGGCTTGTCGCAAGTGACAGCTGCGATTTACTCGGCCCGAAATAAACTGGCTTTCGAATCTTTTACAACCACTGGATTGCAGAAGACACATTGTAAGGACGAATTGATCACTGATTCAGCGGCAGGTGCTGCTGCTATGGCCAGAGGGATAAAGGCCAACTACAATTCGTTTGGAACCACCGAGAACTCCCGGGCTCCCAAATCCATTTTAGAAAGAGCCGAAGAAAAAGGACTTGCCACGGGAATAACAGTCACTTCATCTTTGACCCATGCTACACCTGCTGCATTCATCACATATCAACTGTTTAGATCCATGTATGAGGAAATAGCGGGTGATTTCCTGAATTTGGAGGTGGACTATATGGTTGGCGGAGGCAAGAAATTCTTTGACCGACGTGTTGATGATCGTGATCTGCTGCAGGAATTCAAAAACAAGGGATATAAGGTCATGACTTACCTTGAGCAGGAATTTGAAGATGTCATTGTTCCCACAGATAAAAACTTTCTCTACTTTGCTGCTGATGGCGAGCCGCTGACCCACATGGCTGGAAGGAGCTACTTTGTACCGGCCTGTACTAGAGGGGTCAATTACCTTTCCCGAAAAAGTCCTAAAGGCTTCTTTTATTTGGTGGAGTCATCCCAGATTGACTGGGGTTGTCATGCCAATGAAGCCCAGGTAACCATAGACGAAGTTTTGGAATTTAGTGAAGCTATCGAACAAATGCTGGCTTTTGCAGAACGAGATGGAGAGACGCTGGTCATAGTAACAGCCGATCACGAAACCGGGGGCCTTGCCATAAATGGTGAAGAAAAAAAGAGGGAACTTGATATCGCTTTTACCACCAAAACACATACTGCCAGTATGGTACCTGTGTACGCTTATGGTCCCGGAGAAAAATTCTTTACCGGGGTGTACGACAACACAGAGATTTTTGCCAAAATCAAATATGCTCTACAGCTCTAAAAAGTTGATAGAATAGCCGATGGTCAAAAACCCCATTACGTATGAGATTAACACCCGAACATGGATCAAGCACTTTGGTCCGGGTGCAAAATTGGATGCTGTCCCGTTATCTTACTGGAAAAAATTGAAGGAAAAGGGAGTTGATTACGTCTGGCTGATGGGTGTTTGGCAGACCACTCCAGCTTCAATTGAGGCCCATTGCTTTCATCCGGACCTGGTCGGGGTCTATGACAGCATCAGTAAAAACTGGAAACGGGAGGATATTTACGGATCACCCTATGCGGTTGAAGACTATATAGTGGCTGATTACCTGGGTACCTCGGAGGATTTGCGCAAAGTGAGAGATACGCTACATCAATTGGAGATGGGCTTGATTCTGGATTTTATCCCCAACCATTTTAATGCTCACAGCGAGTTGGTTAACACAAACCCGGAGGTTTTTATTGAGGTAGATGAAGATCAGGCCAAGGAAGATCCTCACACCTATTATCAATCAGGCACCAGGTATTTTGCGCACGGGAAAGACCCATATTTTCCGGCCTGGACAGATACGGTTCAGGTCAACTATATGGAGAAAGACGCACATGACTTCATGTGTCAAAGGTTGATGGAGGTGGCGGAACTATGTGATGGAGTACGGTGTGATATGGCCATGTTGATGCTTCCGGACATCTTTGCACGCACCTGGCAACATGCTGTGACAGGTGACAGGTACAAGGGAGACTTTTGGAAAAAGACCATTGCCAAAATCAAGAAAGCTAATCCTGGTTTTTTATTTATTGCAGAAGCCTATTGGGACACACAATGGCACTTGCAGCAACTGGGTTTTGATTACACGTATGATAAACACCTTCTGGATCTGTTGAAACGGGGTGCCATACAGGAAATCGAAAACCACCTGAACGCCGAGATTGAATACCAGACCAAATGTGTACGGTTTATCGAAAATCACGATGAAGATCGATCACTCAGTGAACTTGGTGAAGCCAAATCAAGGGCAGCTTCGGTAATTATGTCCACCATTCCCGGCATGAAATTGTACTACGATGGTCAATGGGAGGGCCGTAGAAAACGACAACCCGTGCAAATGGGTACTGATTTTGGCGAAGGAAAGTGTGTTTGTTCGCTATATCAGAGCTTGGCTGCATTGCAGTCGAAGAAAGTACTGTGTGCATGCCAGTCACAACATTATGTAGCCCTTTTGAAAAGTGTCGGTACCGATTTTATGAAGAACTGTGATTGGCGGAGGCTCCCGGTACCTGGTGAATATCACGCCATTCTAGCCTGGGAATGCTACGACCAGGAAAATCGCATCGTCATTGTTGTTAATTACTCGCCCGAGAATCGTCAGGCCACCATTGAAGTACCAGATTATCATGGAGGACCTGTCCGCGATATTCTGAACAACCTCGTACCGGCTCCCATCACCTATGAAGAGGGAAAAATTTTACTCTCATTGCCCGGTTATAAGAGCACCGTTCTAAGCATCAAAGGTCAAAATTAATCCCCTGCGCCAGCGGTATGCCCGAGCCGTAATTAATCGTATTGGTTTGTCTGCGCATATAGGCCTTCCAGGCATCTGATCCGCTTTCCCTGCCACCACCGGTATCTTTTTCTCCACCAAAAGCACCACCAATTTCTGCTCCACTTGTTCCAATATTCACATTGGCAATACCGCAATCGGATCCCGCAGATGATAGAAACTGTTCTGCCTCCAGCAAATTATTGGTCATGATGGCTGAAGACAAGCCCTGATCAACGCCATTCTGGATGTTAATGGCCTCATCCAGGATTCTGTATTTCAGAAGGTATAGAATGGGCCCAAATGTTTCCTGTTGAACAATAGGCAGGTCATTGGTGGCTTCTACAATACTGGGTGACACGTAGCATCCACTCTCATAACCTGCACCTTCCAAAATTTCTCCCTCCACGAGAATGTTGGCACCTTGCTCGCGTGCACTGTCAAGGGCTCGGACGTAGCTTTCAACAGCTTGTTTGTCAATCAGTGGTCCCATATGATACTGCTCTTCAAGGGGGTTACCAATCTTGATTTGCCCGTAGGATCTGACAAGCTTTTCTTTCAAATCTTCATAGATGCTGTCATGTATGATTAGTCTTCGGGTTGAGGTACATCTTTGACCTGATGTGCCAACTGCTCCAAAAACAGCACCTCTCAGGACCAGATCCATATTGGCATTCGGGGTCACAATGATGGCATTGTTTCCACCCAACTCTAGCAGGGTTTTTCCCAGTCTGCCAGCAACAGTCTGACCGACTTTCCTCCCCATAGCACAACTGCCGGTTGCAGAAATCAGAGGAACCCTGCGATCCGAGGTCATCAGTTCCCCCACGGTGTAATCACCGTTGATCACAGATGATACGGCCCCCGGCACCTCGTTTTGCTCAAAAACCTGCATGAGAAGGTTTTGACATGCAATAGCGCACAAAGGTGTTTTTTCCGATGGTTTCCAAATGCAAACATTTCCACATACCATGGCGATCATGGCATTCCAGGACCATACGGCCACGGGAAAATTGAAAGCCGAAATAATACCAACGATGCCAAGGGGGTGCCATTGCTCATACATACGATGATCATGTCTTTCAGAATGCATGGTCCTTCCATACAGTTGACGGGACAGACCGGTAGCAAAGTCACAAATGTCTATCATCTCCTGCACTTCACCCAATCCTTCCTGGTAGCTCTTTCCCATCTCATACGAAACCAGTTTTCCAAGTTCAGATTTATGGTCTCTCAACATCAGACCGTACTGACGGATCACTTCTCCCCGTTGTGGAGCTGGCCAACGGGACCACAAACGAGAAGCTTTTTCTGCTTCATTAACGACTTTTTCATAACTTAAAGGGCTGGAAATGGAAACTTGACCGATTGTTTTCCCATCAACCGGAGATATTGAGTCAATAAAATGGTTACCATTTACTGCCATTCGACCAATCAATGTTCCCTCGTTTTGTTTTGTCAAGCCGAGAGCTTGGATGAAATCAGTATTCATTTGTACGTGATTTGTTAAACCTTGTCATAGGGCAATACTCGTAAAATAATGAGTACTACACACGAATTTTGATAAGATTTTGGTTATCAAAAGGGCAGGAGCCACGACTTAATGACTTATAGATCAGTACTTCTTATTGCCACCTCTTTGGTCTCTTTGCTGGTATGGTTGAAACCCGGTGCCATCCTCAATGATGATGCACAAAACCTGGTACCTAATAGTGGGTTTGAATCTTTTTCCATTTTGCCTCATGGTTGGTTCTATCGTGGATCCGACTTTACGGCCCTGGTAAAAGACTGGAGTTCGGCTTCGGAGGCCTCACCCGATATGTATGGCCCCAATATCAATGTTCCCGATTCATGGCAGGAAAAAGGTTTTGGTCGAAAAAGGCCCAGATCTGGAAACTATATGGCGGGAATCACCTCTTTTGGCTGTACCAATGGCAAACCACATTGCCGGGAGTACATTCAGGTGAACCTTAAAGAACCTTTGATACCTGGACAGGCATATCATGTGGAGTTCTGGGCTTCACCATTACATACCGGAATCCATTCGAATAACCTGGGTATCCTCTTCACGCTGGATAAAATGCAGGAAAAAACCGATCGGGTGGTATATAAAGAACCGCAGGTCTTCAGTTCCAGGATTGTTCCCGGCAACGAGTACATATGGCATAAGATCCAGGGAGATTTTACCGCTGACGAAGCATATAAGTTTTTGGTTATTGGCAACTTTTTTGGAGATGAAGAAACCCTCAGTAGTGAGGGGTCTGAAAACAGCCACAATTTTGCCTACTACTATATAGATGATGTGAAAGTCAATAAGAGACCCCCGATTCTGGCAGGCTCCGATGATGAGTTTGCTGACTGGTATCCCCTGGTGGAGGATAAAGTGATTCCACTCAATCACATACTGTTTGATACAGACAGATACACAATCAAGGATGAAGGTGTGGCAGAATTGAAAAAGCTCCATAAGATATTGCAGGAATACCCAACCATGGAGATCGAAATTGGGGGGCACACCGATTTTCAAGGTTCCTTCGAATACAATATGACCCTCTCCAACCGAAGGGCAAAGGCTGTGGTTAATTATCTGATCCGCTGCGGAATTGAGCCTGAGCGACTTTCCTATATTGGATATGGCACCACCCGCCCCGTGGCTACGAATACCACAGAACAAGGAAGACAACAAAACCGAAGGGTTGAATTCCGGATCAGGCGAATCTGATTGATGTCAAACTAATGTTTTAGGACCACCGCCGTGCGTAGTGCTGACAGCATCGTCAGTAGAGGTCTCCTCTAGCTTCGTCCTGCTCGCTTTTGATCAAAATTTTCCTCTGTCAGGAGTAAATAGAAGTACCCATTAATTATATTCGTCATGTGTTACCAGCCAGACAGCAACAGGAACTATTGGAGGTGGGATGTGATGAAGCCGGAAGGGGCTGCCTGGCAGGACCTGTTTTTGCTGCTGCGGTAATTCTACCTGCAGAATTTACACATCCGGATCTTGATGATTCGAAAACCCTGTCTTTGGCTCAAAGACTTGAGTTGCGAGAGATTGTGAAAGAGGTGTCACTCGCCTATAGTGTATCGTTTTGTACTCCGGGTACTATTGACCGGATCAATATCCTCAATGCTTCTTTTGAGGCCATGCATCATGCCCTGAAAAAGTTGTCAATGGTTCCCGAAAAAATTCTGGTTGATGGCAATCGATTTAAACCCTACCGCAAGATCGAATTTGAATGTATTGTCAAAGGGGATGGCAAGATAGGTTCTATCGCCGCGGCCTCCATACTGGCCAAGACTTACCGGGATGAATATATGCAACGCAAACACAAAAAATTTCCCTGGTACTCTTGGGACACCAATAAGGGATACCCGACAGTGGCACATCGCAATGCGATCAAGGAGCACGGACCATGTGATCTCCATCGCAAATCTTTTCAATTATATCCTCCACCGGAGCAAATGGAACTGTTCTGACAGTCGTCCGGTTTTCTGGCTTCCTAGGAGACCGTTGAAAAACCCATCTCGCGCTGATAAGTAATCAAAAATGATCTCGTGTCAAATTTCACAGCCGTTCTCCTTACGCCTGATTTCGTTGATCCTCAGGCAGATATAAGCCCGATATCTTTCCTCGTCTCGTCTTGTCAGGCACAACGATTTACGGCTGCAGCATCAACCTGAGTTTATCAACAGTCTCCTAGGCGTTAGTTAGAAAAGGATTAGATGTTTTCTCAGTTCCAATGGTGGTAAATGGACCATGACCTGGATATACAATCACATTATCGGGAAGTGACAGAAAGTACTTATGAATACTCTCCAGTAGTAAACTGTGGTTCCCTCCCGGCAGATCTGTACGACCAATACTTCCCTGAAAAAGCACATCGCCACCTAAAATATATCCATCCTTTTCACAGTAGAGCGAAACACTGGCAGGTGAATGTCCCGGTGTCGAAAATATTTCCAGCGTAGTATCTCCTATGTTCAACTTCTGCAGATGTTCCAGATATCCGGTAGGCTCAGGTGAAGGATCTGCAGGCAAACCATACATATTGGCAACCTGAGGATATGACTGTAGAAGTGGTTCTTCTCCTTGTGGGATTAAAAGTCTGGGACAAAAATTTTCGTATACAAACTTGTTGCCAAAGACGTGGTCAACATGACAATGTGTGTTGATTATGGATTCCAGTCTTACTTCTTCTAAATCAACTTTTTCTCTAAATTGACGTTGTTCTTCACTGCTGTGACATCCGGGATCAATAACTACAGCTGATCCTGAATCATCACATACCAGGTAAGTGTTCTCCTGAAAGGCATTGAAGGTAAGTGCGATAACCCTACTCATGGTTTTTGCGTTATATAGTTGACAACTAAAACTGTAAAGTCGTATTTTGTTTCTTCTGTACCAAGTACATAGACACTTTTATGGGTCAAAAAACCGAACTACTTATTGCGATCATACTGCTCGTTTTTTCAACGAAGGCAACAGCTCAGGTGGCCCAGGTGGAGTATGGGAAGAACCGCATTCAGTATCACGATGATTTTGATCAGTGGCTTTATTATGAAAGTGAAAACTTTATCACATACTGGTACGGTAAAGCCAGGAACCAGGGAGTAGCCACCGTCAAGTATGCCGAGCAGGATCACGATGAGTTGCTCGACATTATCGAGCACCGTATCAATGACAAAATTGAGATCCTGGTGTATTCCGATGTTTCTGATATGAAACAAAGCAATATCGGACTTGAGGAAACTTTTAATACCAAAGCTGGAAGAACCAAGATTGAGGGAAGAAAGATCTTTGTTTATTTTAATGGAGATCATGCAGACCTGAGACTGCAAATCCGGAAAGGGATTGCGAGAATTTTTCTGAACAATATGTTCTTTGGGTCC
>JAUILF010000042.1 GCA_030433135.1 Bacteroidia bacterium
TGAATTCATAAATCAACACAGGGTAAATCGATTCAAAGAACTGGCCCTGGATCCTGCTAATGCCCACATTTCCCTGGTGGGACTAGCGTACGAAAGTGGGTTTAATTCCAAGACAGTTTTCAATACCTACTTTAAAAAAGAGACTGGTATGACTCCCAGGCAATTTGTGAGATCAAATGATAGCGTCTGATTTCAAAATGAAATGACCCAAACAGAAGTATAAACCACATAGAGTGCCCGACAATAATGTGATAGTTTCATGCGGTTTCTGGTTAACCATCATGCCGGTAAAGGAAACTAATACCTGGAGCCACCTATCATGAAGAAGGAGTCATCACTTCTACCAGATTGTCTTTTAACCGGGATTATGTATTGGGATTTCGTTATGAGAGCCAAATAGGCAATAAAGACGGGTACTCCAAGGACTTTTTGACTCATGACCGAATGATCTCGCAGAGTCGAGTACGACAGTGCTCGAAATGAGGGAACCGCGAAAGCGGGTGGGTAGGCTATGGTCACCATCATAGCCTGTCCCGCCAAAGGCGGGAGTGAGAATCAAAAAGTACTTATGTGCCCGTATTTGCAGCATATTTGGTTCGCAATAGTAATTCTAATGCATATTCCCGGTTTAACTCCAAAAGGTTCGGAAATATAATTCCGAACCTGTCTCTCAAGATCCCGAACGTTTGGGGCATGATCCCAACCTACATTTGAATTATCAAATTGAAAACATATTAACAATCTAAAATCAGAGACATGAAAGACAACAAAATGAAAGCCATGGTAGCAAAGGGATACGGATCACCCGAAGTATTTAGTCTGGAGAGCGTAAGCAAGCCCCGGCCAGGCAAAAAGGAAGTTCTGGTCAAGATCTACACCAGTTCAGCAACTACTGCAGATACCATGATGCGTACCGGAAAGCCCTTCTTTGCCCGGTTCATGTTGGGCCTGCGCAAACCCAAACACCCAATACCAGGAACAGGATTTGCCGGTGTGGTGGAAGAAGTTGGTTCTGAAGTAACTAATTATGCTACTGGGGATCGGGTGTTTGGTGAAACCACGACTGGTTTTAGCACGAATGCCGAATACGTCGCAGTTCCCGAAAATGGTGTCATCGTACCTGTTCCGGAGACAATGTCCTTCATTGAGGCTGCTTCATTCTGTGATGGTCCTGTTACCTCCTATAATTTTCTAAAAGAAATCGGTGAAATCCGGAAAGGGCAGGAGATCCTGGTCATTGGTGCATCAGGAAGCCTTGGTACAGCCGCCATCCAATTGGCTAAGTATTTCGGTGCAGTCGTAACCGGTGTATGCAGCACTCGCAATGTAGGGTTGGTAAAATCCCTTGGTGCTGACAAAGTCATTGACTATACCCGGGAAGACTATGCGACCAAAGAAGACAGGTACGATATCGTCTATGATACCATTGGAAAAAGTTCCTTCCAGAAGGTCAGGAACATTCTAAAACCAGAGGGACAATACCTTTCACCTGTCTTGCAGATCAGGCTGCTTTGGCAAATGATCCGCACCAGCAAGTCTGGTGGTAAGAAGGCAAAATTTGCTGCCACCGGTTTAAAAAACGATGATGAATTGAGAACAATGCTCAAGCGAGTAGTCGACATCTTTATGGAAGGGAAGCTCAAGATGACCATTGACAGACAATACCCGCTGGAAAAACTTGCCGAAGCTCACCGCTATATTGACACTGGTCGAAAAAAGGGAAACGTAGTCATTTCCAATAGTTAAACCCATCCGACTAATCTAGATCGAAAATCACAAAATAACTTCTCATGCAAAATCTCAAGCAAACAGCACGTCTCACAGGACTGGGATACCTGGTGATCTTTATTTCCGGGTTCTTCGCAAACTTCTACATTATCGAGCAGCTATTGGTGGAGGGCAACAGCCTGGAAACGACCAGAAATATCGTTGAAAATCAAGCCTGGTTTTTCTGGGGAATTGCCAGCTTCTTCATCATGGTGGCCATGGACATCATATTGGCGTGGCCACTCTATCTACTCGTAAAATCCGTAAGTGTGCGTTTGTCCTCGATTTCCTCGCTTCTCAGAGTAGTAAATGGACTCGTATTTGCCCTGGCCCTCTCCCATCTTTTCCAAATTTACTTTGTAATGGGACCAAGTGATCAATCTCCCGGGCAAATCATGTACCACATGGAAACCTTTAACATCATCTGGTCCTATGGGCTGATTATTTTTGGAATACATCTTCTCTTTCTCGGGTATCTCATACGCAAATCCCCTCATTTTCCAGTACTAATCGGATGGTTACTGCAGCTGGCAGGAGTCGCCTACCTCATTGACAGTTCTGCCATCATATGGTATCCTCACTATGAGAACTATAAATTTCTGTTTGAAGGTATGGTCGTGGCAGCAGGTATCATCGGTGAACTGTCGTTGACTATCTATTTATTGACCTATAGTAACTCACCTATGAAGAAAAGGACATCAATAGCGAGTTTCCTTCCACTTTCATAAATAGGGTATGCTTTTCCAATATCGAGTTTGAAGTTTGCAACTTGAAACCGCGTGTGGCTGGTAATGAAAAATCAAACCAGCTTTTCGGTGAGTAATATTTCCTTCAACTTACTCTCACCCGACCATAATTGTTGCACTCTTCCATGCAACCTTTAAACCCACATGTGAGTCCTTAATGCAAAAGAATGTATTTACTTAACATTTGACTAGATAACCCATTTAGTATACATTTGTTAAGTATAACACAATCTTCATGAAAAACGAATCACTGGGAGAGTTTGAAGAACTGGTTCTATTAATGGTAGCTGCACAACACGATGAGGCTTATGGAGTTTCCATCAAGGATGGACTGGAAACTTCTCTTGACCGGGACATTAATATCAGTGCCATACATGTTGTCTTGAAGCGGATGGAGAAAAAGGGCTTTGTACAATCCAGGTACGGTGGAATCACACAGGAACGAGGAGGAAGGAGAAAGAAATACTATGTAATCACTGCATATGGTAAAAAAATGCTTGACCAGCAATACGCCATAAGAACATCTCTTTACGGAAATATTCCCAGGATAAACTTTAGCTAATGCAAAAGAAACCTCCCAGGCACGCTTTGAATATGCTTCGCTGGTACTGCCGGGAGGACTTCCTTGACGAAATAGAAGGCAATCTGATCGAGTTGTTTAATCGGCAAGCCAACCAAAATTACAACATGGCCTGCTGGTGGTTTGTCCTTCAGGTACTCCTCCATTTTCGTCCCGATTTCGTGAAAGCTCCCTCCTTCATTAGAAACCTGTCCAATTCGCACATTATGCTTCGAAACTATTTGAAAATTGCCATTCGTAACCTACGCAGGACTCCGTCCTTTACGATCATTCACATTGCAGGCCTGACCATTGGCATCACAGCTTCTCTGCTAATTTTCCAATACATACATTTTGAAAAGAATTTTGACACTTTTCACGAACTCGCAGACCGCATTTACAGGGTGCCCATCACCTATTCAGAGGGATTTGGGTCTTTTCCAAAAACAGCTTCCAACCATCCTGGGTTGGGACCGGCTATGTTACAGGATTTCCCTGAAGTTGAATCATTTGTCAGGATGGTGCATCCGAGCAATTTTGGTGGCACGCTCACACTTCGGGCACAAAACGAGTCAGGTCAGCTAATATCTTTTACTGAAGAAGCAGGTTACCTGGCAGATTCCACCTTCTTTGACATCTTTACTTTTCCCTTGTTGGAAGGAAACCCACAAACGGCACTGGATGATCCATCAGGAATAGTAATCACCAAAAATATTGCAGAAAAATACTTTGGTACTCCCTATGCGGTGGGAAAAGAGATCCAAACCAATTTTGCCGGTGACAAAAAACTCTCCGTTTCAGCAGTCGTAAACGATCTTCCTCCAAACTCTCATATTGACTTTGAAATATTGATTCCGTTTCATTCTTTTTTCGCTCAAATGAGCAGAGAAAACTTATGGGTCTGGCCGGAGTTTCACACCTATGTGCTACTGAAGCCCGGAGCTACTCCCACAAATATTGAAGCAGAATTCCCCGCATTTACAGATCGCTATATGGCTAAAATCCATGAAGATCACGACTTCATGACTTACTTCTCCATGCAACCATTGCTGGACATCCATCTGATCAATGACTTTGCCAATGAGATAACACCACCGGGTAGTCGTAGAATGATCACTTTTCTGAGTATACTCGCGATATTCATTCTCGCCATCGCCTATTTGAACTACATTAATCTGTCCACATCCAAGTCCAGGGAAAGGGCTAACGAAGTGGGCATTCGCAAAACCCTGGGTGCAAGAAAACAACAATTGGTAACACAATTTTTAACCGAGGCTGCTATACTGAATTTCACCTGCGTCATTCTGGGGTTTATACTGGCTGTGATCTTATTGCCACAATTTCAACTCCTGGTCGGTAAGGATATTGGAAATTCTCTCCTAAACTCCGGCATCATATTTACAGGGGAATTCTGGATCCTGTTTGTAGCCTGTATTATCACAGGCAGTATTTTCTCCGGCTTATATCCGGCCTTCGTATTGTCAGCATTTCAGCCTGTTCAGGTGATTCGTGGCAATCTGGAAGGAGGCAGACAACAATTTTCACTGAGAAAAATATTGGTAGGAATTCAGTTTTCCGTATCCATCCTTTTAATAGCAGCTACTCTACTGATCAGCCGGCAGATCATGTACATGAACAAACAGGACCTGGGGTATTCAAAGGACCAAATTATGGTCGTAAAAGCACCGATCGCCAGGGATTCCATTACATACATGAAGACACTGCGTCTGCCAGCAGAATTGAAAAAACTTCCTTTTATCCATTCTTTTACCAAATCATCCGAGGTGCCCGGAAGGTTAATTCCGCTGCGAAGTAATTCCCGGCAATGGGGTCAGGCCAATGATATGAATGTGCTCAACTACCTATACAGAGTAGATAATGCTTTCCTTGACCTGTATGAAATTCCAATGCTTGCCGGCAGAAATTTTCGGGAGATTGACAGCTCAGGCATCTATGGAGCGCCTAATAACCGGGTTGTCATCAATGATGTTCTGGCAAAAAGTCTTGGGTACACAACTCCTGAAGAAGCTCTTGGTCAATTTATTGAATTTAAACTCGGACAACCATATCATAAGGCAGAAGTCATAGGAGTCGCAGAAAATATCCATCAGAGATCGTTGAAAGAAGCATATGATCCTCTGCTTTTCTACTACCCCAGTTGGAGCAACTGGCGATATTATTCAGTTAAATTAGAGACACCGGATCTGGCTGGTGCGATATCCAGGATGGAAGATGTATATAAATCTGTTTTTGAGGAGGCATCCTTTGAGTATTTTTTCCTGGATGAACATTTTGATGAACAATACCGCGCCGAAAGGCGATTCAGCAGAGTCTGTAAAGTGATGGCAGGTTTGGCCATATTTATCACCTTCCTTGGCCTGGTAGGTCTGTCAGCATTGATCATCAGTCACCGAACCAGAGAACTGGGTATAAGAAAAATCCTGGGAGCCGGTAATTACCAAATTCTAACCTTGGTCAGTCGCGAATTCCTCATACTTCTCGCTGTATCCGGCCTCGTGACAATACCTGTGATTTTTTACTTCGGGAAAAAATGGCTTGAGAATTTTGCTTTCAACAATGGCTTAGGTTGGCAAATTATCATTGTTCCGGTTTTCTTGTTGGTGATTATTATTCTATCAACGATTGGCATTCAGATGCACCGATCCAATGCCGGTGATCCGGTAGAAGCACTCAGGGAACAGTAGGTAGGAAAGTAGGCTCTACGCCGTTTTTAGTGGGTAACTGCCTAATACACATGATTCTGGATACATTCCTGGCAAGTAGACTGCTGATGCCATCAGAAACTACAGTCCACCCACAATGCAAGACTTAAGGACTGGTTTATGCTTTACCCACTAAATAAATATGTCTATCTACAGGAAAGTACACTCAATCAGATTTTGAAGAAAGATATGTTAACATACCTTCATTCAACAATCGTTATGCAATAACAAATAATCCAGACTTAATGACACTAATGTCAATTATTACTTAGTGAAATATGGAACAATTGGAACTCCAAATTACATCCTTATTTCGCCCGAAAAAATAGTTATAGAAAAGTGGTTTGGCTATGAAGAGGGAATCATTTGGAATAAATTGAAAAAGAATTTGAGCCCTTAATTACCACTAATGCGGTCATACAGATCGTACATGACCTGGTTATTGATAGTAATAAACCCATCGTAAGCTTCAAGATCTACAATCACCATAATAACTATCGAAAAGGCCAGGGAAAGAGTACAGATCAGCACCCAGTTGATCTTATCCGCCTTTCCAAGTAAATAACCCACTTCAAACATGGACAGGACAATGAGTAAGATAAGTGCTACCCAAATCAGAGTAGGTATATGATCGATTGTGCCGACCGCTACACGTCTTGTCTGATTGTCAAACACTTCATTTATAGAATCGATTAATAAGGCATTGACCTCATCATTCCTGTTCTCATCTTGAGTCAGTTGTTTTGCAATACCCCATATTCGATTCTGAATGTCCTGTGACCTGGTTAAAGTAAGGGTCAGACTTTCCGGATCCTGAGTATTCTCCAGTAGCCAGAGTCTGGTCTCTACATATTCTTTAAGTGATTCTCGAAGGGACACTCCGTATGGGTCTGGAACGAGTTCTGATCTCAACCAGCTGGTTTCTATGGAATTCACTTCTTCCAGTAAGTAAAGCTTCCTGGCTTCAAAACGGGAAGAACTCAGATTAAAGGTGAAAGCAAGAATAAATGCAAGCAGACCCAGGGTAGCACCCACCATGGTATTAAGTGAAGTATGATCTTCACCGGCAAAGTGGATCTTACGCGATTTTCCAAAAGCCACTCCGGCTCTGATAGCAGCCAGGATCACGATCAGGATAAGCCCATAGATCATCCATATTGGAACACTGGAAAGAAGAAAACCATTCATGGCTACAATTTATGAATTCGGAAGCTTTTATATCCTCAGATGTAGAATTTAGTACCCCACCTCAATTTAACCCTACATGACATAATCACGATTGGCGATCTTAAGAGGCTCCGGAATCTCAGTTGCATCCATAGTCTCGAGCAAATTAATTTCAATGGTGCGTGATATCTGGTTAAGTGGAATACCGGTAGGTATACCTTTAAATGGATCGACCAGTGTTTCACCGATTTTGTGAGTAGTCAGGAATATATAACCAATCAAGGCACCGACCAGGATAGACCACATGGCAATGTAATTGGCCGTAAACATGGTTAGACTAATGATGAATATAAATATGAATATCCGGGTATAATAGTAGTATGTAGTAGGAAAGATTGTGTTGGCGATTCGCTCAGATTTCCCCATCTCATCACTAAAACGAACCAAAAGTTTGTTCATTTCGATAAATTTGAAACCATCAATCAGGTTATGATCATACCATTTTTGGAGTTCCTGACTTTGAAGATCAAGAATGGTGTTAGCCTTGTTACTCTTACTATCAATAGAATCAATATCCTTTTTATCCAGGTACTGAGCAAACTCACGATCAGTTGTCCCACGTAAATTTTCCTTCAAGGCGTATACAAAGGAAATATGTCTCAAGATCCCCTTTTCTCTGACCGTCTTTAAAGCATTGGCATCAATGTCAGGTGTGGGCTGCGTATAAGACATTACCTCCCTCGCCCAACTTCGACTGTCATTAACCAGTTCTCCCCAAATTTTGCGAGCCTCCCACCAACGGTCATAGGCCTGATTGTTCATGAAACCAATAAAAAAGGACAGCGCAGTACCCAAAATGGTCGGGATAATGGCCGGCACTTCAAAATACTCATCAACGAAATAGATGTATGCGAAATAGCTTGCAACACAGGTCAGTATATCAAAAATAGTATGCCTCCAGGTGCCCGATAGGATGCGACCAATGCGAATCCGCTTTGAGATCAACATGTTGAATGGTTTAAGTTTGTATCAATCCAATGGACCAACACGTTAGTTCCTGGTAGCTAAAATAAGGCAAAATCTATTGATCCAGGTGCTGTGCTGCCTGATGCGAAAGTGGAACCCAACGTACGGAGAGATCGGGATCTGACATATCGGGATCCAGCGGAAACATAGGCTTATTGATCCTCTTATAGTCCAATCTAAGCAAATCCTGATCTACTCCCCCGGGGGTTAAAGCCATGATCCAATCTGCCCTCATGTCATATAATTCAGGTACGAGGTATCCAATCTTTACAACTACCATATCCGTCTCTCTGGGGTTAAGTCCCAGGTTGGTAAAATCCTTTTCATGATGATAGGGTTTTCGCTTTTTGGTAACGATAACTCTTACACTTCCCACACGGACCACTACTTCGGTTTCCGCATGGCGATCACCATGCTCAATAGCTTCGACCTCCCCTACCAGTCTAACTGGTGGTGCATAGCGATCATCTATGGCTGCACCGGCCAGAGCATCTACTTCTCCCCCTACTCCAACTGCTTCGGCCTCGGAAACCAACTCCGGCCCCGGGATAGATGCATAGATTAGCGAGGGTCCGTCTTCTGACTTAAATTCAGGTCTTTTGAGAATCTCATGAATAGTCCACGTTACATCACCAGCTCCACCGGCAGTGGGATTGTCGCCCATGTCACTGATGATAAAGGGAACTTTGTCACTTTCAATCGCCATATCCAGGCTTTCTTCGAGGGTGGCCGTGGGGGCGACAAATACAAACTCGTTACGCACTTCCCAGAAGTATTCAGCCAGGTCTTCGGCAACCTGTGCCACGGCATCTTTATCATCTCCTGTGGCCATGACGACGGCATGATTTCTTGGCTCATCGGCCCAGGCATATCCCACCCAAATGGCTGCATCGAGCACACCTTCGTTTTGTGTAGCTGGTTCCACCTTTGCGTAAAGGCTTTTGGCCGGTTCAATCCGGGTACTGGTCTTTTCACCGGGAAGTAAAATCGGAACCGGAATCCAGGCTTTGTATGCTGGCTTTCCCTTTCCTGATTGTAACCTATCAACCAAATTACTTACCGCTCGTCGTTTGGACTCCATGGCATCCTCATGGGGAGCCATACGGTAACAGGTCATCAAGTCCGTATTTTCAGCCAGCCTCCATGACACATTTCCGTGCAAATCCATGCAAGTGGAAATAACCGTTTCAGGGCCTACCAGCTCCCTGACCCTCACAATAAAATCACCCTCAGGATCGTCAAGCCCGACTACGCTCATGGCGCCATGAATATCGAAGAATAGTCCGTCGTAGGGTAGGTTTTCTTTCAACATGTCCAATGTAATACCCACCAAAGAATCGTAAGCCTCGCGAGTGACAATGCCTCCAGGTAATGCATGCCCCTTAAGAGTGGGAAACCACCGGGCCTCTTTCCTCAGTGAAGAATCAGGATCGAAAAAGGGATAAATGGCAAAGACTTCCTCACCGATCCTGGAATGAAAAGCTTCCGCATGCGTAACTGCCGGTGAAAATGTACTGGACTCAATAGCAAGCCCGGCTATAGCTATTCTGGGTAGAGAGTCTTCCGTTTCACGGGAACCACTATCCGTGGAGGAAGAGCATCCGAGCCATATGGTAAGAGAACAGGATATTAGTATCAAAAACTGTCTCATAAGTGATGTATTGTCGCGGCTCAAGATATTGATTATTTGCTTCCATCCAATGCCAGTACCCTACTGGTATCAGGCATTTTGTGCTCTCCAAAGCGATCAATTTCCAAAAGTCGGAAATAGCGATTTTAAAGTCTCCAAATCCACTTGTGAGCCATACTGACATAACTCAAAGGCTTCAGCATATTGAATGGAGTTTCCCTTTTCGGTGCCATATAGTTCTATCAATAAATCCCGGTATAGATCAGCTACTGCCGAATTCCGGGCTTTCATACGATCCAGAATAATCTGCCTGCGCTCAGTATCAGAGTCAGGAATGTCTGACAGTGTCATAGCCTGCCAGGATCCGGCATCAGCAAATTGCGAGGTCATAGCACTGATACAGTCCCACTTGGTCTCAGCTACATCATCAATGGCGACTGCAATAATTGGATCAAAAGGATAGGGTCGTTCAAAGCCATCGGAATAGAACAAAATGATGGGATTCTTTTTCGTTGGAGGTGTTTTTGATGAGAAAAAGGGGGCTGCCACAATCACCGCCGCATCCTGAATCAATTCACCGGTATAACGGTGATCGGCATGGTAGTCATACGGTCGATGGCAAAGTACAATATCTGCCTGCCAGTCACGGATCAGGTCTGCCACTATCTTTCGGTTTTCCAGGGTGGGCATCAGTTCTCCATCGTGGATATCCAGCACCTGGGTTTCTATTCCAAGTAAACGCGCACATTCCTCCACCTCGGCTTTTCTCCTTTGAGCGAGGGGACCTCCTGCCATTTCAAAGTGACCGATGTCTCCATTGGTCATAGACACGAATTTCACTTTGTGTCCGGCAGCTGCCCACAAGGTAGCGACACCCGCTGCTTTGAGCTCAGCATCATCGGGATGAGCACCAAAGGCAATGATGCGCAGTGGCTCTTCATGCTGAGCTCTAAGGTCAGGATTTACACTGAGTAATAGCGGTATAAGTAGGAGGTACTGGAAAGTTCTCATGGATCAGTTTATCAGGTAATCTTTTAAAGATAAGAAACTCGCCAGAGGGAGTACCCACCACACAGGTTTCACGGATTATGATCTCGCTGGTGTTCAAGATTAACTAGCATTCCCACACCGGATCATGCTGATAATAACCAATGCGGATGGGAATCCCCTCGGCATCCTGAGGATGCTCATCTGCAAAAAAGGACAATCGATTCGGCCATCCTAACACGGCGGTCAAACAAAGTACGAGGGCATCCAGGATATCGTCTCTCCCAACATCCCGACGCAAATACTCTTGGTCAAGGCGTTCATACAGATCTGCTAATTTCGGATCAAAACCATGTAATAGGGAAAGACGCTCCTCCCTACCCTTTTCCAATTTCTTCTTTGCCAGGGGAACACCATGGTTGAGATACCGGAAACAAATTTCAGGATGACTTTCAATGAGCTCAACGGGATCATTTTTTGCCATCAGATAAGTATCGACCTCCTTGATCTTATTCGTGATGTTTAAGGTTTGTTGAGACAGGCTTTTCCCTTCTACCTTCAAATTCAGCTGTTTGGCCTCAATGGAATTTTCGGCATATACGGCCTCTCGGCATGGAGGATTGAAAACAGAAGAACTCTGACCGGACAAAGCCTTGCGCATCCTGGCTTCGATGGTCCTGGGATGTGCACGTGATCCAAGCCCAATTGGTATGTCTGCTAAGATCTGATTGAGGTCTCTGTGAGCATTGATCAGGTCAGTAAAATCCCGGTAAAGATGCCCGGAATAACCTTTACTATCATAACGAATCAATATCCATCCGAAGGGACAACCGTCTACTCCACCCAACTTCATGGCGGAAAATACGGAAAAGAGAATATTGACTTTAGCTGATATCTTACCTCTCTGTCTGCAACCCGACCAACCATCACCGATAACCGGTTTATTAGCCTCTGGCTGGCTACCCTTTCACCTACCGTATCGGCAATTCCCGAAATGTCTTTTCGATGTCATCCATCAGATTGATGACGGACTCTACCCCCCACTGCAGGATTTGCTCACCTTTATCTGCACTGGCTTTGGTGGCATCCCCCCAGGTACCACTACGGGTCATGGCAAACACGCTTCCGGGAGAAGAGAAAAAGTAGGCTGTATGTAAGGCCGGTGAATTGGTCTTTGTCTCGGGAAAATTGGGGAACTCAGCATTGAGGAACTCCTTATCAATGAGATCCGGACGGATAGCCATGATCATGGAGACTTCACCTTCTCCAGCATGTAATCCCTTGCCTTGTTCCGTCATTTCAGCCCATTCCTCTGCCTTCATACCATCCCAATAATTGAACGGAAAGGCCCTGGCTTCCTTGGGCAGATCCTCGGCTGCCTGGGCACAGGCATAGGCCAGAGCATAGGTGTTATCGTAATGACCATTGAGAAAGACTATTCTCTTGAAACCAGCCCGGGCGAAGGAAAGAGCTAGATCTTTTATGGTGGCCATAAAGGTTTCAATGGTCAGACTAAACTCACAAACAAATCCCCGGTGAGGATAGGACAGCGTATACGGCAGTGCCGGAGCTACCAGAGCATTGCCCTGCTTCTCTGCCACCCTCCGGGCAATTTCCTGCGGGATAAGCACATCCGTACTCACCGGTGAGTGGGGTCCATGTTGTTCGGTCGCTCCGACGGGTACATAGATGGTCTGATGATCATGTAAAAATTCTTCCAGTTCCTTATTAGTAATATCGGCCAGGAATACGGATTTAGGCATAGTGAATGATATGTTTTTTAGGTCCTGGGAAAAGGTACATAAAATAAAGTGATTTAAGTTTCGGTACTTGATGACCAGTGCATTCAGAGAAGAAAAAATGCTCTACGACCTTGTGATAGCTGCTGGTGCAAAGTCACTTCGAGAATGGGGGCTCTGCATGGAAGCGTGGCTACTGCTGCCTGGCGATACTTTTTCAAGCAATTCGCTACTTTGTTTTTATGGCAATAGGTCCACTGCCGTGGTGGCCTTCTTTCCCATTGATGGAAAGAAGCAAAGATCTAGTCAACTCCCCGAGGTGGCGGTGATGTTCCTGGCTACTGTCCAGGTCTTGACTCATTGACTCCGTTCCTTTTGTTCTGGTTGGATCGCTTGTATAACCGCTGGATCCATTTGGAGTAATATTCGTTTACAGATGCTCTGGTCTGAATTACAACATGTTCAATCATAATAACATGTCTACCCATTTCTCCAAATGGATAAGGCTACATTGATCTTTAAAATTAAGTTTCCTTCTAAATCAAAATCTCTCTTTTGCTCATCTGCTCACAAGTTACAAGCGATCTTAATGGCCACTGGGAGTTGACGTCCTTCCTCCTTTTATTCATCATACTTGTGAAGATACCATTGAGATGTGCAAGACTTGCCGGCTTACGTAACTCATTGTTTTTTACTGATATCTTAATAAAGGTTTCTATATACCGAACAATCTCATATGGGTAAAAATGCGCATAATTATGTTCTATTCGAATCATAAAATACTCGTTTGAGTGATTTACTCAATACTATCAACCGTTCCTTATCTATTACTTGGAGGTTCCGAAAATTGAATAAAGTGACTGATAGGAGCATCTCCGGTACCAATTTAGTGACCGCAAATACTTACATTAAGGCTAAATAATAAACCAGTGCTATCCTCTGAACCAACCAAGATATCCTCCAGATTACTTTCTATCGATGCCCTCCGTGGTTTTGATATGTTTTTTATTGCCGGCGGTGGAGCCTTTATCTATCGACTGGCAGATGCAACAGATGCAGGTTGGGTTGATGGCCTGGCTCACCAATTGGAGCATCCTGCCTGGAATGGATTTACATTTTACGATTTTATATTTCCACTTTTTCTCTTCATTTCGGGAGTCTCAGTAAGTTTCTCGGTGGGCAGGAAATGGGAGAAAGGAACAGATAAGAGAGATCTCTACAGGAAGGCATTCAAAAGAATGGTGATCCTGATCTTGCTGGGCATCTTGTATAAAAACGCTCCGGTGCCCCTGTTTGATCCCGCTGAAATTAGGCTGGGAAGTGTCCTGGGAAGGATCGGTTTTGCCACTTTTATTACGACAGTGCTCTATCTAAATTTTACCAGGATCAATCGCCTTCTCTGGGTTGCGGGCATATTGATTGTGTATTATGCCCTACTTTTCCTGGTTCCGGTTCCTGGTTATGGTGCCGGGGACCTCAGTTTCGAAGGCAACCTGGTAGGGTGGTTCGACAGGACCTTTTTGCCAGGCAGGCTGCTACAAGGCACCTATGATGAATTGGGTCTCCTTACTCAATTTCCTGCCCTGTGCCTGACGGTGTTAGGTTCCTGGGCCGGAGACCTGTTGCGTATGACCGATAAATCGGACCGGCAAAAACTGATGCAATTGAGCACAATTGGTATCATCCTGATCTCGATAGGGTTGTTATGGAACCTGCATTTCCCTATTAACAAACACCTCTGGACCAGTTCGTTCATATGCCTGACCGGAGGCATGGGCTTTCTGATTATGGCACTCTTTTATGGGATAATTGATGTCTTGCAGTATCGCAAATGGGCATTTTTCTTTAAAGTCATCGGTATGAACTCCCTGGTCATCTATTTTGCCTATAGCTTTGTTGATTGGAACTATACAGCTAAAAAACTTCTTGGAGGATTGTTGGCACCCCTGGATGAAACCTGGCAAGCTGTTTTCGTAGCCCTGGGAGCCCTGGGCCTGGTTTGGACCATGCTGTATATATTGTATCGGAACAAGATATTTGTCAAGTTTTGAATATGCTGAATATGTCAGAATTCGATAAAAATTTTGCTGTATTGAGATCCAAAACTTTGCTGGCCTTCATTTTCACCATAGCTTTCTTGCTTGTACTATGGGAGGTATGATGGCTTCTATTTTATCTGCAATTGACACCCGAATAAGGACTGCGGTCGCAAGTGTGACACCAGTATTAAAGGAACCATATTCAGCACTGGCGGTCTATAATTTTGCACCTTTCATTAATGAGATGCCATTTCTATAGCTAATGGGTAAAGACGCTCAAAGTAACTATTCCAAAAGTGATGGACAGAATCTCTACGAACTTATAGTTTGTAAGTAAAAGGACATTTATTGGTTTGATAGTGGACATCAACTTCCGCACCCTCGGACAAATAGAGCTACAACATGGATGGTGGAGCATTTGAAATAGTCTGCAGAATCCTTGAGGAAGATGAGGTTTCACATCCATTGTCTGTAAAGCTCTTCACGCCTACTACCTCCCGTTAAATAGCACAACTTTTTTCAGATCAATAAAGGTGGTAATGCTTCTCTGATAAAAATCAAAGTGGACGTAATCAACTCGATGGAACAATAATCCTAAACTTTGCAACAAAAGGAAGAATTTACCTCTTCCCATCATTTGATCTTTGGGGTAAACCAGGATTACAGTACAACTCTTATTCCTGACAACTCCATCCATTATGAAATCATCATCCACCCTTCTTCTATTTAGTTTAGTCTTTACACTCGGTCCTCACTTTAAAAGCATGGGCTCGGTTACAAAAGATCATACCACAACATCCGGCAGGTATTCAACCGCCACGTTTGATCCTCCACCTGACGTCTGTGCAGATGCTGCATCTGCATTACATTCTTTTCTCGGGATGCCAACCGGAGGAGTATATAGCGGTCCGGGAGTCCAGAATATTGGAGACGGACTTAATTTCGTTTTTCATCCCTCTCAGGCGGGTGCCGGTGTTCACACATTAACTTACACCGTATCTGGGAGTTCACCGGTAACCGTTCAGGTAGAGGTCTTTGCCTTGCCTACTGTCACTTTCACAGCCCCGGCTGATTTGGCTATTGATGCCGGTGTTCAAACGGGGCTGGGAGGAGGAGCTCCTTCAGGGGGAGTATATAGTGGGCCAGGAGTATCAGATGACGGAAATGGCTCAACCTATAGTTTTGACCCGGCCCTTGCCGGAGGAGGTGAAAAGACGATAATCTACAGCTATACAGATGGCAATGGATGCTCAGGCATTGCAACAGACAACATAGTCGTAACCACCGCCATATCAGTTTCTTTTACGGCTCCTGCCGACCTATGTCTAAATGCAGGCATTCAAACTGGTTTGGGCGGAGCCACACCCACCGGAGGAGTCTATAGTGGTCCGGGAGTAACCGACGATGGCAACGGTACGACCTACACCTTTAATCCATCCTCCGCAGGAACAGGAATCCATACAATCACATATGATATCACGATGGATGATCAGATGGGGTCAGGGTCAGATCAAATCGAAGTTCTTGATTTACCCACCGTAACCTTTACGGCTCCTGCTGACCTATGCGCCGATGCCGGACTGGATGGATATATAGCACTGGGCTCTCCTACCGGAGGTACCTATAGTGGAATGGGTGTGACTGACCTGATGTCAGATGCTTTCACTTTCGACCCTGGAGCAGCGGGTGTTGGAATTCATAGCATCGCATATACCATCACAGACGGATCCACAGGTTGTATGAATACTGCCAGTGACGAAATCGAAGTTTTCGTTGTGCCGATAGTAACCTTCACCGCACCAGATGACATTGCCATTGATGCCGGAACTCAATCCGGCCTGGCAGGTGGAACTCCCACTGGTGGGGTCTATAGCGGTGTAGGGGTCACCGATGATGGCAACGGCATGACCTATAGTTTTGATCCGGCTGTAGCCGGTGGAGGAACCAAAACCATTATCTATGATTATACGGATGGAAATGGATGTACAGGTTCTGCTTCGGATGAGGTGACAGTGACAACCTCCATTGCGGTTACTTTTTCTGCACCGGCAGATTTGTGCGTGGATGCAGGCCTACAGTCCGGTCTGGGTGGAGCAACACCTTCAGGTGGAGTGTATAGTGGTCCGGGAGTGATCGATGATGGCAATGGAATGACTTACAGCTTCAATCCTGCCACCGCGGGTGTAGGTGCACACAATCTCATGTATTCTGTAACCGATGGAATGGGTGGCTTTGGCAATGCATCGGATGAGATCGAGGTGAATTCACTCCCTGCAGTATCCTTTATTGCACCAGCAGATATGTGCGAAACAGACCCGGCAGAAGCCCAAGGAGGAACTCAAATGCCCGAAGGAGGCGTTTTTAGTGGGCCCGGAGTCATGAACCTTGAGGGCACCAGCAATTATGTTTTTGACCCTGCTGATGCAGGTGTGGGTACCCACACCATTACTTATACGTACTTAGATGAGGTTACCGGTTGTCAAAATATCGCCTCGGATGATATTGAGATCTTTTCTGCACCAGTCGTTACCTTTACCGCTCCCTCCGATCTATGTATATCTGCTGGTGTACAGAACGGTCTCGGTGGCGCTACTCCAACGGGAGGTATTTACAATGGCCCCGGGGTTACCGATGATGGTAATGGTATGACCTATTCGTTTGATCCGGGTATAGCCGGTCCCGGTACACATAACATCACTTACTTCGTGGTAGGAGAAAATGATTGTACCGCTGAAGAATCTGACGAGGTTACAGTGAGTCATTGCAGTGGCACCTTAACCTGGGATGGAAGTGAGAGCTCAGACTGGAATACACCGGAGAACTGGGATGGAAATGCGGTACCTACTTCTGCCCATGATGTAATCATTCCGGAGGTAGATACTAACAATCCGGTCGTCACAGGAGGTAGTAGTGCGTCAATCATGTCCCTGATCATTAGTGCCAATGGCCAACTAACTGTGGCAGAAAACGCGGCATTGACTATTTCCAGTGAAAATGATCCCATCAGTATAGATCAAACCGGTCAATTAATTGTCGAATCCAGCGGAGTACTGGAGTCCGGAATGGTCGCCCCGTAACCTAGTTTGTACATCTCAGATGAAAAGAACTAGCAGTCACTCCACAGAAATCCCTGGATTCTACAGCCATCTAAAATGACTCTTGAAAACGCAATCTACATCACTTCTGGGCAAGAGTTAAAATTTGTATTACCGAAGAATATATCTTTTAGACTTATCCCCGTGAAAGAACTACAGATTTATCTTGACTGCTTAACCCTATAGTCACACTCATATCGCAGCTCGGCAAAACCAGATCCCACTTGTCTAACCGAAATAAGTCTGAACGGATGGGAGATTACACGACGGGGAAATAGTGGTTTGCCCTGACCCAACGTTACAGAACCAATTGGTACAATGATCTCATCCAACAGTCCCGCGTCATAAAACTGTCCAACCAGATCTCCACCACCGACAATCCAAAAGAATCATCTTCCGTTTCGATGAAGCCATCCAGCCTGGTGGCAGTATAATACTGAGTCTTTATATATTGGATATTATTTTGGTTATGACCCATCATCATTGAATGAATCATTCCATGAGAAATCGATGTTATTTATATTCGAGAACTACAAATTATGGAATGATACCTCATTTTTAATATCTCCAGTTCATTTACTTATGAAAAACGATGCTAACCTATATCTGCTGATTTTCTTGGCAAGTATGTTTTCCACAGATAGTGATGCGCAGACTGGTAGAAGAGATCGTGAGGTCCGGGAAAATATTCCATTGGATTCTATCCGCTTGAGTGATCCGGCCATCCTGACGGATAAGGAAACGGAAACATATTACATGACCGGCACCGGAGGTTGGTTGTGGAAAAGCAAGGATTTGGCCTACTGGACCGGACCCTATTGGGTAATTGAAATTGATACCAGTTCCTGGATGGGACCTAGACCGATGATCTGGGCAGCCGAACTACATGAGTATCAGGACAAATACTACTACTTTGCGACCTTTACCAACCGTAATGTCAAGATTGATACGGTACGGGGTAACATCATCGAACGACGGGCAAGCCACGTACTGGTGAGTGATGAAGCACAAGGTCCCTACCGGCCAATGAAAGACTCCATCTATCTCCCTGCAGACTCCCCAACCCTGGATGGCACTTTCTGGGTTGAGGACGGCATCCCCTTTATGATCTATTGTGGTGAATGGCTGCAAAACTGGAATGGCACCATGTCCAAAATTGAATTGAAACCTGATCTCTCGGGCACGATTGGTGAAAGTGACACGCTGTTCAGAGCCTTCGATTCGCCCTGGAGCCGGGAACTAAACAGTGAAGGTGACACCATTCCGAGTAAGGTCACTGATGGACCCTGGCTATTCAGGACACAGACCGGCAAACTGGGTATGATCTGGACTAGTTGGGTGCATGATGTTTATACTCAGGGGGTTGCTTATTCTGAAAGTGGTAAACTCGATGGTTCCTGGGTCCAGGGAAATGAGCCCATTACTCCTCCCAACTTTGGGCATGGTATGTTGTTCAGAACCTTCGACGGAAAATTACTGATGAGCGTTCACAGCCATAGAGAAGTTGACGGCAGGTATTTACGTTATCCTAATCTATTTGAAGTCGATGACTCAGGAGACAAACTCGGGGTGGGTCCGATATATGAACCGTGACTGAGATCAATGCTGACTTTTCAAGGTATAGGCTCGAGAAATGATATACAAGGTAAAGGCGAAATTTAATTACGATAAGGCCCACGAGTTTTACCAGAAACTAATTGATGGGACTATAGAAAAGCAGCGTCCGGATGGACCGGAGATCGTTAGTTCAATGAAGCGAGCAACGGTCGATGACCAGGGATACACACATTGGACGGAGTTGTGCTTTTGCCCTACCCCTTTGCAGCACGAACGGGCCACCGTGTATGACTATTATTTCACCGAAATGCACACGGCACCTATCCAGCAGCATAAAGAAATGGAAGGAGAATCATTTATAAAGAAGTTGTCAAGGTCCTGATCAGATTGGCCTGCAGCCGGATGCAAAAATCCCGGGCACGTTCAATTGTCTCGATAGACAAATAATCCTAACAACTGCAACCATAGGAAAAGATACTTTCAACTAAAACAATCTGCTGGTCACCGAATGGGTTTTAGTAATTTGTATCCAATGAAATCTGTTACAGATTATGAAAAAAGCATTGGTTTTCCTGGCTTTTCTGATCATTTGTGCATCCACCGCTAATTCTCAACAAGGAACGGATTATATCATCCGGGAAAGAATGGCCTCGAATAATGTGCCTGGAATGGCTTATATCATTGCCAGGAATGGAGAAATAATCAAGGAAGGATATTATGGGAAATCCAATCTGGAGTTAAATACAGATATCTCCGACGAATCCGTCTTCGCCATTGCGTCCATGAGCAAAACCTATACGGCAGCTGCGGTTCTCCTGATGGCTGAAAGAGAATTATTGAGCCTGGATGATCCGGTCAGGAAATACATCCCGGAGGCTCCGAATTCATGGGATCTCATCACGATCAAGCATCTACTCACCCATTCCTCCGGCCTGGTTGATGACTGGGGGTTATACGACTGGAATACTTCCAATGCACTTTTCCTCTCAACTCAAACCGACAGTGCTTTCCTCGAGGTTCTTTTTGCTGAAAAACTAAAATTTGCACCGGGTACGGATATTTATTATTCATCCGGACCCTTCGTATTGGGTGTAGTTATCGAACGAATCACCGGTGAATATTATGGCGCTTATCTGCAAAAAGCCATTTTCGATGTGTTGTCGCTTAAGGAGACCTGGGTGGATGACCCTTACCGGATTATTCCCAACAGAGTGTCCGGTTACTTTTCGTATGACACATCAGAAATAGATACCAGGGTATCGGGTATTGGCAATGGCATTCTGATAGCTCCGGTATCCTATGGAAGAGCCGATGTGGGCATAAGAACCACCGCCAGAGATTTGCTAAAGTTTTACCAGGGACTTTTGAATGGTGATCTGCTAAATGAAGCTTCGATGAAGATCATGTTTAGTCCATCTACACTTGACGATGGAGGCTTTATACCCACAGCTCCCGGCTGGATGAACTGGCCCCTGGCCGGCAAGATTGTCTGTGAACACAGCGGTGGCTTCCGGACCGGATTCAGTAGTCAGGCTTTCGTTATTCCAAAGGACAAATTTATCGTCATTCTCCTCAGCAACTTGCACGGTGGAGTCAATTTTTCGATGGCACAGAAAATAGCCTCACAATACTATCCTGATTTGGAGCCATTATCCAAAAAGCCCCATAGAACTGATGAAAATCCCCAATTAACCACTCAGCATCTGCGTTTTCTTAAAGAGCTTGATTCCATTCCGGATCTGACTATGGTTAATGAAGTATTTCCCTTCTCTTATTATAGCCAGAATTTGAGGAGTAGGATAGCAAATACACAGTCATTGCAGTACCTCGATGAGAAAAACGTCGAAGAAGAAGATTTAATTCTTTTTGAGGTGTCAATCCATAAACTGAGGCAATACCAATTGCTGCAGGACAAGCCGCTATATACAACCGTCTACCTCGATCAGAATGACAAACTCGTTTTCATGGATTATCCAGAAACTGAGTAAGGGATGCTGAATAAAATGAGGTTACATCGCAATAAGGCCGGAAAGGGTGCTTAACCTCCAATAGAAGACCTATTCATGAAAAAATCAGTTGATCAATATCTGGAATCGTTGTGTGGGACCGTCTTCATTCTGTAGCCTCAGGTTCAGGAACAAAGGCAAACAATACCCTCGAATTGCCAACAAGGGTAAATTACATCTCATTTTACCCTTGTCGATGTGATGCAGTCTATTTAAATAGTCATCAAAGAAGAGTCCAGCAAATGACGGGCAGCTCAGGTAGGGCACAATTCAGATCTCTGAAATATTAGTAACTTAATTGTTGCAACATATCATGCCGGAAGTAAGTGGGAACGAATAGTGGGGTTTAGTTACAAGTTCTAATCAGCAAAGGGCTCAATGGGAAAATCGACCTGTGGCAGAAAACAGTACGAATATTATCCGGATATGTAGTTGACTTTTCCTAGTGACAATTTAAAATCCATGGCCTATAACCCCAACATACATCATCGCAAATCTATCCGGTTAAAGGGATACGATTATTCACAGGCAGGACTGTATTTTGTTACCATTTGTTGTCAAAACCGTACATGTTTATTTGGTGAAATCACATGCCGCAATGAAACAGAAACCGGACATAGTAATGCTCAAATGATATTGAATGAGGCAGGTAAAATGATTGAAAAATGGTATTATGAATTGGAAAATAAATTTCCTGATATCCGTTGTCACGAAATGATAACCATGCCAAATCATTTCCATTGCATTATCGAAAACACAGGGACAGACCGGGGTATATGTCCCGATGATGGCCTTGGTAAAAATCCTATCCAAAATGGGCAACCAAACGGGGATATCATTTCGGGCGATATTCCCAACATCATTTCAGGCATTAATCCTGACATCATTGCGGGTGATAATTCGCAATCCTTATCGGGCGAACACAAAGGTTCGCCCCTGCCGCGGGTGCTGCAATGGTTTAAAACAATGACCACGAACGAATACATACGTGGTGTCAAAACATTAAATTGGACGCCATTTGATCGGAAATTATGGCAACGAAATTATTGGGAACGTATCATTCGAAATCAAAATGAATATCAATCCATTTCTAAATACATCATTCGAAATCCCCAAAATTGGCATGACGATAAATTTAAAACATAAAATGCACCATACGAAATATGGTCGACCGACATCCTAACAACCAAATAAATCACGATGAAACCATTACCTTTTTTGTTGACCGTTTTAATTCTCCTTCTGACACAAATGGATATACACGCCCAGGACCTCACCGCGACTCATAAAGATTCCCTGAGCAGCATTGTGCAAGATTACTATGACCGGAACCTTAAGGTCTATGCAAAAAACTCCAATCAGGAGGATATCGACCATTTGTTCGATTTGTTTACTGATGACTTTGTGTACGTCCATCCCAAATATGGTGGTGAGTACTCCCGACAAGATATTTATGATGGTTATCTAAATAACCAGGCGAATGGTCGTTTTGATGGATCCACCTTTGATGTAGAAATCAAAAATATGATCATTGGCCTCAATGGAGTAGCTACCGATCGGGTTTATCTCAGAAAATCGGATTCCGGTGGTCCTGAAGAAGTCGATCCGGGTATGACCCTGTTTGAATTCAGAAACGGAAGAATTTCCAGGATAATGGAGTATTGGTAGGTTCTCTTACCACCCCCCAATAATCTCACTGACAGCAGCCTGCGGAGAAGTCGGTTTCATATCAAACTGGGATTCAAATTTATCCGACCGGAAGATATAATCCCGATCGTACTGATACATCATTTCCGGCATTTCTCGGAGTACAGGATTAAATAGCCCCAGAATTCGCATGAGCCATTTTGGAGCGACCTGAACACGGGGTTCAACGCCCAACTCCCGGGCAACCATTTCTATCCACTGTTTACCAGTGGGTGGATCACCGGCTGTTGGAAGGTGCCACACCTGTCCGTAAGCCTCCGCACTATTACCTAGCAGGGCCGTCGCTTTTCCGGCATCCGGTGTGTAGGTAAATGAATGCGGAAAATCTACCGAACTCATCCAATTGGCTTTTTTACCTTCCCGGAGAGGCTTAATGACCATTTCGTTGAGAATGCTGGTGTTGCCAATATTGGGTCCATAAAAATCGGCAGAACGGACGATCATGGCTTCCACTCTTTCCTCAGCAATGCTATCGAGGACCATCTTGGCTATCTTGCTTCTAACCTTTCCTTTCTCACTACCCGGATTAACCTCCGTTTCTTCAGTCATATTTTGTACCTGATCCGGGTCGTACATATAGACATTATCGAAGAAAACAAGCTTGCAGTTGTGCGTTTCACATGCCTCGAGAACATTGCCCATAAAGACCGGCCAACATTGTTTCCATACCTTCAGCTTGTAGGGAAAGCCAATGGTAACATATACCACTTCAGACCCCCTGACTGCATTGGTAACTGCTTCCTGATCCAATAAATCAGCGGCATATAATTGATCCGCTTCATTTACTTTCCTCGGATTCCTGCTTACGAGGCGAATATCGCGGGTATATTGTTTAGGGAGCGATCTGGCCAACTCTACTCCAATGGCTCCACCGGACCCTAAAATGGTTTGCATAGCACTTTTCTATAGGTTACTCATCTGGAAATGGTCAGTTTCCGGATCATTTCTTCGCTAAGACTATCGGCATATACCCCATAGGCATCCACCAGGACTCCTTTGACACCATCCCCCGACGAGATAGCATATACTACACTACTGTCATCCGGGTTTGACATCCCCTCAAAACGGTAGAACTCGTCTACATTGAATTGCTCAGGGTTGATCTTCAGGTCCAACGCCTTGCATTCCACACAATCTACGTGGAGGTTAAAGTCATATTGATATCCCCTCTTTTTGAGGTCATTCATTGCCTCCACCAGATTGTTGTAGTCCTTCATAAGGATGGATTATTTATAGAAATTCGACCTTTCCACTGTCAAGATTATAGTAAGCAGGTACTATTTTCACTTTGCCACTTTCAACGGCTTCACTGATAATAGTTGAACGCGTGGTCAGTTCCTTACCGGTAAGTTCGGCATTTTTCTTCACTACATCGTTTACTTCGGCACCTTCATCACTGGCGGCAATAGCTGGAGCGATATGTGATAATAGATGATTCAGGTTATAACCATTGTCTCCACCGCTCACGGCAGCGGTTACCGCTCCACAATTCTGATGTCCCAATACCACGATCACACTGGTTCCCAGGTGGGCCACAGCATATTCGATACTGGCGATTGATGAACTATTGGCAACGTTACCAGCCACCCTGATTACAAAGATTTCACCCAGGCCGGTATCAAAAGCAAGTTCCGGTACTACCCTGCTGTCGGCACAACTCAGAACAATGGCATAAGGCTGTTGTCCACCTGTAAGGTCCCCTCTTCGTGCACTGTCAGACAATTCGCCCTTGAGCTCATCATTAATAAATCGCTGGTTACCATCCGATAAACGGCCTAAGATCTCTTCTTGTGTCATATTTCTGTTTTGGATTTAGTTATAAAAATGGACATCTAAAATATAATAATCCCGGATATGAAATGTTCACTAAAATGAAGGGTTTTAACAATCAACCCCCTTTACGGCAACCTAATCTGGGCAATCTACATGAACACTGGTGATGGTGCCATCGTTTGCCACCACAATTTTCCAGCATTTGCTATCGGGTGACTTGAGTACAATTCCACTATGGATCTGGTCTACTATAATATCCACTGACTTATCCGGATCACAGGGGTCACCGATGCCGTCTCCATCTATATCACTCTGTACCGGATTACTTATACCCGGACAATTATCCAGATGATCAAAAGTACCATCCCCATCAGAATCCACACAGGGTGAGCAATCACCACCACAATCGATATCCACTTCGTCGCCATTTAGGATGCCATCATCACAACTTGGTACGAAATTGATCGACTGAGTTTCACTGAGATCAACCTGCTGGCCATCAATGACCACCTTCCATACCCGAACCAGCGAGTCGATGCCAGAACAATCGGGACCTGAATCGGGAATGGTGTAATTCTGGATCACATCCACAATAGGGGCATTATCATATCCCGCCTGGATATAAAGGATCTCGCGGTTGGCCCCCAACACCACAAACAGCGGGATCGCATTTTGTCCCAGGGAGTCATATATAGTCTGTGTAACTGAACCATACAAGACTGGAAAAGTAACGTCATACTCTGTGGCCCAGGATAGAGCATCAAACTGAGTCGATGTATTGAAAGAAGTGTTTTGTATCAGCATTTGTACATAGTCATAAGACTTTCCGGTTCCGGCCAGTCCAGCAAAGAAAGTATTGATATCATCAGTGTGAGCCCGACAGGGATCGCACCAGGTAGCACAGAAATCCAACAGAACAATATCCTTAGTGTAATCACTAAGTTGCACTGCCATGTTATCCTGATCCAGTATTGAGAAGTTGGGAAAGACCTCACCCAAGTCATAACCGGCACCTTCAGGATAAAGGGCTGAAGTGATAGTGGAAACTTCATAACCACCTCCGGTATAAAAAACCGTATCACAGTAATATAAATTCAGGTCTATATTGGGAACTGGCCTTCCCGTAGAATCGGGTAAATTATTGGTTTCACAATCCTTGTACCCAATATCTTCCGGATAGTTGATAACTTCACCCACGTCAATCAAGTTCGA
>JAUILF010000438.1 GCA_030433135.1 Bacteroidia bacterium
CCTTTGCCACCGATGAGAGAGGTGGAGTTGTCCTTGATGCCACGATAGTGTTGGCACCAGAGTCTGCTGACCAAAAAGATACGGCATTTGAACACCTCGTTATTTCACCCTACCCCAGCCAGTATGAAAAGAAAGTTCGCCTGAAAGACGATACTGCTATATTGCTCAGACCCATTCGACCCGAAGACGAACCTCTTGAAGCCGCACTGTTCGAAAGACTTTCCAGGGAAACTATCTATTTCAGGTTTTTCGGCTATGTACCTACATTCGATGACCAATCCTTCCGGCGCTTTACCCACATTGATTATGATCGTGAAATTGCCATAGTGGCGGATTTGGCCATAGAGGGTGAAGAACAAATTATTGGAGTGGTACGCATGATTGCGGACCCATGGTACGAAACTGCCGAGTATGCCATCGTAATAGCTGATGAATGGCAAGCCAAAGGACTGGGTTCTATCCTTACCGAATACATCATTGCAATTGCCGGAAAGAAAGGGATCAAACGCCTGGAAGCAGATGTCTTGAGCTCTAATCGGGCGATGATTAAACTCTTTGAAAAGTTTGGATTTAGTTTTGATAAAACTGACATCCAGGAATGGCATGTCTCGAAGACTCTCATGCCCTCGGTCGGATAATTACATGAAGTTAAATTCGTTCATCTAATTGGGTTCTAGCTGGGACAATGCACATTAATCTGTCCGCAGATTCTTGTCCGTCCTGCCATCCTGATATAACCCATAAAGTCCGGCCACCTGTTCACCCTCACGAATCAGTTTTATTCTGAAATACGGAATCCCATCCACCAGAAATAGCTCATCCGATAAAGGGATTAGCTCGTGTTGTGGATTGTCATCCCGTTGATAATATAACTTTCCGTCCCGGCAGGTGATTTTTCTGGGACCATAGATGCCTTCGCAGGCTTTCATTTCCATTTCTGACATCGAATAGTTTTCATCCTCTGCCTCCAGCGCAGTAAGAGCCCATTCCAGCTGAAATTTATCTTCCTCATCTGCCTCTTTCATCAGGGCCTTCAATGCTTCTTGCCGGGCGACGTCAAAAGCTTTTGATGCCTCAACTTCGATATGAGGCTTCACACCGGTACCTTCCCAATTGGTCCAGGTGATGGGATTAATGGCCCGGCCATCCGGAACCCAGACAGTAAAGCGATCAGTAGCGATCACCGTACCGCCTGGGTGTGCACCGCCTCCGGTTGTTTCACCAATCAAGGTAGCTCGCTCAAGGTTTCTCAGATTGTAAGAAAATTCCTCCGCTGCACTGAATGTCCGTGAACTAGTTAGCACATACACTGGGGCATCGGGATTGCGCTTGCCCGGTACATATGGAAGTGTCCACGTCTGAGTCGTATCATCTGTATTGCGGTTGTAAAAATTATTGAGATGTACCGGTCGATCACCGAACAGATAACTAGTAATAAGTTGGATCATTTGTGGACTGCCTCCCCCATTGGTCCTCAGATCAATGATAATAGCATCCGCATACCCCAACAGATTCATGGCAGCCTCCGCCGTCTTGCCAGACTCCTCATTCACCCCATGAAACCCGGTCAGGTTTAAGTACCCTATATTTCCATCCAGAATTTTGATTTCGGAAAATCCGTAGTTTTCCCTTCTCCCTTCCTTCTTCCTGCGTTCTACATAGGCTATACTGTCCTCAGGTGTTGAAGAACGCATTTCTTTGATCATATCAGGCTGGAATCCCACTCTGAGGTGCAGATCATGGCTTATGCTCCTAATGTCCTCTGTTAACTTTGAGGCCAATTCCGAAGGATCAGAAACAGGGTCATAGGTTCCCTCTCCCAGATTGCTCCTGAGAAAATCACTCATCTCCTCTCCCACGTCTGGAAAAACGTAGGTAGATTCAAGTATCGCAGCAATTGAGTCCACAACTTCCCGTTTTTCGTCTTCACTAATTGTTTCATCCTGTGACACCGACGAGACCGGCAGCAGAAGCAATGGCACCATCATTATAATTAATCTGATCATCATCTTACTTTTTTATTGATTCTAAATGAGTTGCAGAGCAATTTTCACTTATTCTTTTCAAAGCATTGGTTAATGTTTCTATATCCTCATCTGTAAAACCCTCTAAGGCTGTCTGGCGGTTACGCCTTACAATGGGTATCAATTCTTCAATCACCTTTTCCCCTTCAAGAGTCAGACTGAGGTTGTATCTCCTTCTATCCTTTTCATTAAATGACCTCTTCAGAAATCCCTTTTTCACCAGTATTTCAATGATTCGAGTTATAGACGCATAATCTTTAAAAACCCTGCGGGCTATTTCCTTTTGATTAAGGTTAGGATGATCCTTTATCAACTTCAGGACCAACCACTGATCAATGGTTATATCGAGGTAATGGTCGGCAATACTACGCTGAGCGAATTGGCGGTAAGTCTTTATGGCCTTATCCAGGGCATAAAAAACTGTTTTATCAGGTGCCAGAATGTCGTTGAACTTTTTCATTGATACAAATATATTTGATATATCAATTTTATGCAACAGTCTTTTAAAATTTTATAAAACCAACGGAATGACGGGATATGTTGAAAATGGTCGGACGCACCATGACAAAACTTACTTTGAATTATCTTCACGCAAATTTTTATGCTCTATGTTTCGACAATTAACCTGCTTAATAGCATTGATATTTGTATTCCAGCCCTTCTATGCCCAGGACAAAAAAGATAAATGGTCAGTGGCAGACCCGGAAGGTGAATGGGATTGGAAAGAAGTTCAATTCAATACCACAGAAGGCACCTGGATGAATCTGGATGTCAGTCCTGATGGGACCACCATCGTCTTCGACCTGTTAGGTGATATATACTCCATGCCTATCGACGGTGGTAAAGCTACTCCACTTCGTACCGGTGTACCCTGGGAGGTTCAGCCCAGATTCAGCCCTGGTGGAAATCGGATCCTTTTTACCAGTGATGCCGGAAATGGTGATAATTGCTGGGTGATGAATACCGATGGTTCAGAGGCAAAACAGATCACTAAAGAGGACTTTCGCCTTCTCAACAATGCAGATTGGATGCCGGATGGTCAGTATTTCATTGCCAGAAAGCATTTTACTTCCGGCCGTTCCCTTGGTGCCGGAGAAATGTGGATGTATCATATTTCCGGAGGAAGTGGCACTCAGTTAACAAAACGAAAGAACGACCAACAGGATGTGAATGAGCCCACCATTTCTCCGGATGGCAGGTACTTGTATTTCAGCGAAGACATGTATCCAGGTGGATCATTTCAATACAACAAAGATCCCAACAGTCAGATCTATGTCATCAGAAGATATGATCTGGAAAAGGGAGAACTGAAGACGATCTTATCCGGACCGGGAGGAGCTTTTCGCCCTCAGATCTCACCAGATGGAAAGCATCTGGCCTTTATAAAAAGGATACGAACTAAGACTGTTCTAAGTACCTACGACTTAAGCACGGGAATGGAGTACGATCTCTTTGACGGTTTGAGTAAGGATCAGCAGGAAGCCTGGGCAATTTTTGGTGTTTATCCCGGATTTGCCTGGACACCGGATGGAGAATACATCATTATCTATGGTCAGGGCAAAATATGGAAGGTTTCAGCCAGTGATGGAACGGCAGACTCAATCCCTTTTTCGGTGGATGTTGAAACCTCCATAGCAGGTACCGTAAAATCCAGGAATGAGGCTTTTACTCCGGAATTTACCAGTAAGGCCATCCGTCATGCCGTTACTTCACCCGACGAAAAGACCATAATCTTTCACTCAGTAGGTTACCTCTGGAAAAAGGCACTTCCCGACGGGGTTCCAGAACGGCTAACTTCTGGAACTGCCTTTGAATCAGAACCAGCATTTTCTCCTGATGGAGAAAGCCTGGTATATGTCACCTGGACTGATGAGGATATGGGTAGCATCCGCATTCTTAATTTGCAGACAGGCGACAACTATGCTGTTATCGACACTCCAGGCATTTATCGTACCCCCTCCTTTTCTCCCGATGGCCAGACCCTTGTTTACCGAAAAGATGGTGGAAACAGTCATCAGGGCTACATACATTGTCAGGAACCTGGTATTTACACGGTTGAAGCAAATGGTGGAGAAAACAAACTGGTGACCCCGCGCGGGGAATATCCGGTTTTCAGCCAGGATGGTCAACGAATTTTCTTCCAGGCAGGTGGCTACTTATTTGGCAGTCTTACCAAAACCTTTGCCAGCGTAGACTTGGACGGTGAAGACCGCAAGGATCATTTTGATGGCAAATACATTCAACGATACAACATCAGTCCTGACAACCGTTGGGTAGCCTGGTCCGAATTATTTAAAGTTTACATAGCTCCATTTCCTCACACCGGTCAAAAGATTGGTATAACCAGTAAGACCAAAGCTGTACCCGTGGCGCAGGTGGCGCGTGATGCAGGAATCAGCATTCACTGGTCGCGTGACAGTGAAAGATTATTCTGGACCCTTGGTGATCAGTACTTTTCCGATACATTGACTTCTCGTTTCCAGTTTTTGGAAAATGCCCTGGACT
>JAUILF010000439.1 GCA_030433135.1 Bacteroidia bacterium
AGAGCCATCAAAGCCCATATCAGAGTGGGTATAGCCAATATCACGAATGGTATCACGGGCGATTTGTTCTATGTCCACCCAGGCATCGGTGGTAATTTCGCCAGCCACGATGACCATACCGGTTTTAACAAATGTCTCACAGGCTACCCGTGCATGGGGATCTTGTGCTAGAATGGCGTCCAAAATGGCATCGGAGATTTGATCGGCGATTTTATCGGGATGGCCCTCTGAGACCGATTCAGACGTAAATAGCATCCTGAGATTATGGTGCTCCTGGCCACAGAACAAACCGGCGCATTGCTAAAGGCACGATCAAACACAACACCCCGGCTTGCCAGCTTCTCGATGTTGGGCATAATGGCCCCCGCCGGGTCGTACAAACGCATGAAATGTTTGGAGTTATCCTCGGTTACTAACCAGACAATATTGGGTTGTTCAGGCTGTGCCCTACACGACAAAACAATCTGGAAAACAAAAAGAATGATCAGACTGACGTACAGTGTATGCTTCATTTCAAACAATTCTCACTCCATTGGCATCCGTGGTGAGTACATCGCTCATATAATCAAAAAAAGGTCGCATGGCTTTAAAAGTCTGAACAACCTCTTTCAGAAAGCTATCAGCCATGGCTTCTTCATCACTGAATCGACGTATCAATAGCCATTGTTTGTAACGCAAAAGGTCGATTGCCGGATGGTCCTTTGCATACCCTTTGGGACTGGTTTTTACCTGATCGCCTTCCAATTCACCAAAATGTTTTTTAAAAGATGAAGATGCTAGTATTTTTCTCAGTGGTTTGTCATCATAATCAATTTCCTGCCTTATCCTCTTCAGATCATCAGAATTGGGTTTCCAAAACCCTCCTGCTATCACACAATTACCGGGTTCTATGTGATAATACATTCCTCCTCTCAGTAGCTCAGTTGCCCTTTTGATCCGCCCTGCAAAGGCAGTCTTATAAGGAGATTTATCCTTGGAAAAACGCACATCCCGGTATATGCGGAACAGGCTTTTCTTACCAGACATGGGAACCAACTGGTCAAATGTGGCAACCTCTTTCATAAGGTCTTCAGCAAAACCGATCATGGATTCGTACTCAGCGAGATACCTGTCCTTATGGTCATTAAACCAGGGTCGATTATTATTCTTCGCCAGCTGCCGAAGAAAGGTAAAAGTAGATTTGTCAATTCCTCTCGAATCCATATTGATTTATTATGAACTCCTGGAAAAAGCATTCCTGGCCAGACGATACAATAGCCAACAGACCAGTCCTACGACGATGAGCCCCGGAAAACTTCCGATCGGCTCATCCATTAAGGCAAACACATTGGTACTGCCTGTGATAGCTACCGGAATAGCCAGTATGATCCCTATAAGTGCTTCACCGGTGATCAGGCCCGAAGCAAATAACAGTCCTGTCTGATTGCTGGACTCCCTGGCAGCTTCAAAATTCGCTCCCTTAGTTGATTTTCTCTTATTCTGAAATCGACTTACCAACAATGCAATGACCCCACCGATCCAAATGGCACTATCCAGTTCAAATGGCAAGTAAAGACCCACAGCAATGGCGAGAACCGGCAAGCGAAAGCTTCCGCGTCGTTCCTGGATTTTGTCCAGGATAATAATCAGAATACCTATTCCAGCTCCGATAAAGACCATAGTCCAGGGCAATTGTCCATCGAACACTCCAGTGGCCACACTGGCCATCAAGGTAGCCTGGGGTGCAGCCAGGGCATCCGGCTTGGCCTCGGTGGGAGCGCCAAATCCGTATGCCGTATTAAGTAATTCCAGCACCAGGGGTAAGGTGAAGGCTGCAGCTGTAACACCTACCATTTGCATAATCTGTTGCCGGTATGGAGTTGCACCCAAAATGTGTCCCGCCTTGAGATCCTGCATGTTATCTCCGGCAATCGCGGCAGCACAACAGACGACGGCACCGATCATGATGGCGGCTACCGGTCCCTGCTGCGCATCGGACCCCATCAGGGCCAGCAGAATCAATGCGGAAGTCAGGATGGTGGCTATGGTGACACCTGAAATCGGATTATTGGAACTTCCTACCAAACCGGCCATATATCCAGCTACTGCTGCAAACAAAAATCCGGCAATCATCATCAGGATGGCCATAATCGCAGTAATGGGGACATTTCCGATTTCCCTTAGATAAATGATGAACACAGGTACGATCATAGCACCAATGGCAATAATCACCCAGGACATAGGTGTATCCCTCTCCGTTCGCAACACTTCGGACATCTTTCTGGATCCCTCCTTAAGGGCATCAATACCACTTCTTAACGCAATTCCAATGGCTGACTTCAGACTGATGAGCGCCCACAGTCCACCAACCACCATGGCACCAACTCCCAGGTATCGGATCTGCTGGCTCCATATCTGTCCTCCCAGGGTGGTGGCATCCACGCCTTCAGGGGCTCCGTGATAGGCCACGTAAATGGGAATGGCAATCCACCAACTGATGACACCTCCAATAAAGACCAGAGAAGCTATGTGAAAACCTACGATATAACCAACGGCAATCAGGGCAGGAGATAAATTGGCACCAGCATAGGCATACACTTTATTACCAGCTACGGTAGCTGCTTCCGCCACTCCGTGCCATAGTTTGAAGCCGGCTTCTATAAACTTTATACCTGCTCCTATGAGCGCACCCCATATCAGGTACTTGACCTTGTCACCTCCCTTTTCACCTGTTTTCAGTACCTCGGCGGTAGCTACACCCTCAGGAAATTTCAGATCCTGCCCTACTATCAAAGCTGAACGGAGAGGAATGGTAAACAGCACTCCCAGAACACCCCCACAAAGGGCAATCAGAGAGGTTTCGAGATAATCAAACTCTGACCAATACCCCATCAATACCAGGGCGGGAAAAGTAAAAATAATGCCGGCTGCTAATGATTCTCCTGCACTGGCCGCAGTCTGAACAATGTTATTCTCAAGAATATTACTCTTCTTAAATAGTTTGAGAATAGCCATTGATAACACGGCTGCGGGTATGCTGGCGGAAACCGTCATTCCGGCAAACAATCCCAGGTAAGCATTCGCACCGGCAAGAACAACCGAGAGCAAAGCTCCCAGAATAAATGCCTTGATAGTGGTTTCGGGAAATATGGTTTTAGGTGAGATATAAGGTTTGTGTTGATCTGGCATCGCTTCTGAGTGAATTTTTCTCAAAATAGAAAATTGTGCCAGCATTCTCAGTGCCCACCTCAGAGGTGTATCCCTTCACCAAAGGACAAAAAATAAGGGCGAAGTCAGACTCCGCCCTTACCAAACCAATTAAATGAAGACTCTAATATATTTTCTCTTTAAAACTGATCCATGTCTCCGCCACCATCGTAGTCTCCACCACCGCGTTGTCTCTGCTTCTTCTGATTAATGCGGTAGTTCAAAGAAAGGTTAAATTGACGTGGTCTTCTTTGGTAGAGTGACTCCATCACAAATCCCTCCTCACCCTGGACAATAGTTTCATTTCGATACTTTCTCGTATTGAAGACATCTCGCAAACTCAGGGTCACGGTAGCTTTCTTTTGTAAGAAATCCTTACTCAGTGCCAGGTCAACGCCACCCATTGCTTTCCGGGTTCCCTGTGTCGTGGCTTCAGGAGCTCTGAACCAACCTCGCAACTGGAATTCAGTATCATTCCAAAACTTGATCCTGGAATTCAGTCGAGTTTGCATACTGAATGCATTGGCGTCAAAAACCTGGTCTTCCAACTGGCCCTGGGTCCGCTGGTGGAAGATATTTAAGCTTCCATCAATTCTCCACCACTTATTCAAATCACCCGAACCTGTCAGTTCAAACCCATAGGAATTCTGAGTACTCAGGTTTTCAGGAATGGTAGTAGTTATGACGTTACCTTCTTCGCCACCCGGAGTGGTCAATGAAGTATCAATTCGAGTAATTCTTTCAATGACTCCAGTAGTATGCCTGTAGTATAGACTACCACTGAAAGACCAGTCGTCGAGGTACTTAATCATGCCCAACTCATACGAATCAGTGAATTCCGGATCGAGGTTGGGATTACCTGCTCTGATGTTACGGTTATTAGAGAAGGTAAAGAAGGGATTCAGGTACCAAAACCTGGGTCGGCTGATTCTTCGACTATAGCTAACCTGTAACGCATTTCCTTCGCTCAGTTCGTAATTAAGGTGGGCACTTGGAAACAGGTTAGTATAAGATCTGTCGTTAATTTCATTTGTTTCCAGGAGATTGGTAACCACATTAGAGTGCTCTGCCCTTAATCCAACCTGGTAAGACCATCTACGCATTTTGTTTCCATAAATAGCATAAGCAGCATAAATATCTTCATCATAAAGAAAATTATTAGATAGTCCTGCCAGTGGCTCCCAGATATCACCATCCAGTTCTTCGACCAGGTAGTCATTTCCAATTTCTCTAAGGGAGATTCTAGTTCCCACCTCAAATTTCTGATCCTTGCTCAAAGGGTGCACATAGTCAGCTTGAATCAGATAAGTACCATTACTCTCTTCATTGATAGATCGTTG
>JAUILF010000440.1 GCA_030433135.1 Bacteroidia bacterium
CAGGAAGGAATATAGTGAATCCATGCCCTGGGATCCCCCTAGAAATTTTGATCCGGAAGCCTTTGACCTTAAGAAGGCAAAACAGCGAGTGAGACGAGGGAGATGACGGAGTTGTAGTCTTTAGACGACAATTTCAGATAAATTTTGTCGTGTATAGACGACAATAATGGTGTATATTTGTTGTGTTGTCACGACAAATATGGAAGAACTGCAGACATATCACCATATACTATTGAGGAACCTCAAGTCCAGGAAGCAAAGGTTTCTCTATCCTGACATTGACTGGTCTCTGAAAATGATAGCTCTAAAAGGAGCCAGAGGTACCGGAAAAACAACCCTGATGCTGCAACGAATCAGGGAGATGAAAGTACATGATACAAATGCATTGTACATTACCATGGAGCACCCCCACTTTTACAGTCGGAGTTTGTTCGATGTGGCTCAGGAATTTTATACGCTGGGTGGACGTCACCTTTTTATTGATGAGGTTCACAAATATGAACGGTGGTCAAATGAGCTGAAGGTGATCTATGATGGTTTTCCGGACCTCAAAGTGGTATTCTCAGCGTCTTCAGCACTTGATATCTATCGTGGACAGTCTGACTTGAGTAGAAGAGTTGATGTGTATGAATTACCCGGGCTTTCATTCAGAGAATATCTAGCTTTCCATCACAACTCTGATTTTAGTTCATATCCGCTGGATCAACTGTTAAATAGTGGAGAGGATATAGTTTCGGATATTTCTAAACGAATGGTGATCATACCTCACTTTAAGAAATACCTCGAATGGGGCTATTATCCGTTTCATTTGGAAAGTACATCAGATCAATACCAACCCAGACTTCTACGGGTCATCAATACGGTCATTGATTCGGACCTGGCGTATATTGACGGATACCACATAGAGGCATCGATCAAGGTTAAAAGGTTACTGGGAGTATTGGCTGAATCTGTACCATTCAGACCTAATATATCCTCTCTATCCCGTAAGACAGAAGTAAGCAGAGATCTTATATATACCTACCTTACTCATTTGGAAAAGGCGCATTTACTGCAACTACTACACCGAAGTGGCAAAGGAGTTTCACGGTTACAAAAGCCAGATAAGATCTACCTGGATAATACCAATCTCGCTTATGCGCTGCAGGCTAACCCTGACCGGGGAACCCTCAGAGAAACCTTTGCCATGAATCAGTTGGTGAGTGCAGGTTACAGGGTTTCCGAACCAAAATCAGGCGACTTCTATGTGGAAGATTATGATGTGATACTGGAAATTGGGGGAAGAAACAAGACGGCTGATCAGATTGCTAAAATAGACAATGGCTATCTGGTTAAAGACGACATTGATGTGGCATTTGGAAAAACGCTGCCCTTGTGGTTACTGGGCTTTTTGTATTGAGAAAGGTACTCATGACTTTTGGAGGTTAGTAATTTGTTGTGTACTTTTTCATCAATTAATTTTAACACTCTCAATACCATTACAAATATGACTCCCAGGGAAAGGTGTGTCCGGGTGTTGCTGAGAATACTTTCCAGTCCGTACCGCTTTACTCTGCAGGATCTTGCTTCTCATTTTGAACAGCCTACTATTGAAGGAATCAAAGAGGATATTCGTCAGATTCGGCAGGCCGGTATTCATGTCGATATTCAGAAGAGAGACCGGTTCTATTATGCTATTCTGCCAGAAACCGGCTTTCGGGAATTACAGTACTTGCAGCCTTTGTCTGAGTTGGATAAGGCAAAGATCGTTCGTGCACTTGACTACCTGGGTAGTGAACGGGACAGAATGTATCTCGAACGTAAATTGGATAGTCTCTACGATTTTCAACGGTTGGGTTTGCGATCATTGCGCAGGCCAGCGTTAGATCGCATTGATAAGCTGGAGTCTGCCCGAAAGCAGAAGAAACGAACAATACTTGTCAACTACAGAAGCAATAGTGGTACCATCCGTGACCGGAAAGTAGAGCCTTTTGATGTCGATGTTGAGTTAGATACTTTGCAGGCGTATGATTTGACTGAGGAAAACCCCGGGAACAAACACTTTTTACTCAGCAGGATTGAAAGAGTTGCTATGTTGGAGGAAACCTGGAAATGTGAGGAGGACCATCGATACCAGAAAACGGATGTTTTTCGCATATCTAACAATGACCAGGAATTGGTACAGCTTGAAATGGACTTGTATGCATATAATGCACTAGTGGGTTCGTTTCCCAAGGCATTGGCTGATATCACAGCCGGTGTTGGGGAAGGTATGTATGAATTTCAAAGTATGGTAAATGCAGATTTTATTGGATTGAGTAACTATATTTTGGGAAATGCCGGGATGGCACACATCCGAATTATCAGACCTGTCCGGTTAATAGAAATGATTATCGCAAAAACAGATGAAATCAAGCATAAAATTACCTGTTGAAAATGTACTAGTGTCATTTTCACCATACTTGACTCTTTATATTTACTGCAAATTTTAGAGATATGAGGATATACTTACATTTGACTCCCAATATTCAGCCCGTTCCATTTAATTATCAGCAGTCCCTGGTGGGAGCTTTCCATCGCTGGTTGGGAGAAAACGAACTGCACGATGGCCTTTCCCTGTATAGTCTTTCCTGGTTAACCCATGGTACCCTTAGAGGTAAACATTTGGATTTCCCCAATGGAAGCACTTTCTGTGTGAGTGCTCCTGATGATGAGTTATTATCAGCTATGGTGAGGGGAATTTTCAAGGGACACCAGATCAGGTGGGGTATGGAAGTACGTGAAGTTACCATTCAACGAACACCGGATTTTGGTACTAACCATCGATTTTTGGTAAACAGCCCTGTGTTGATCAAGCGGCCTGGGGAGAAACATAGCAAGTTCTACTTTCACGATGACGCTGAGTCAAATGCCCTGTTGACCGAAACATTAAAAATAAAAATGGACAGAATGGGTGTTCGGGGAGAAGTAAAGGTCCGGTTTGACGACACCTATACCAAACCACGCATCAAGATGGCCACTTATAAGGGTATCCATAACAAAGGCAGCATCTGTCCGGTATGGGTGGAAGGAGATCAGCGGGCAGTCCAGTTTGCCTGGGAGGTTGGCGTCGGAAGTAGTACAGGCATTGGTTTTGGGTGTTTGAAGTGAAATTATCGTAGAGCTATGCAGGCGATAATAAGAATAGAATTAACAGGAATTACTAATCCAAAAATATGGAGGCGCATAAGTTTACCGGACCACTTCAGTTTTCACCAATTTCATTTAGTGATCCAGGCTGCGATGGGATGGAGAGATAGCCATTTGTACCATTTTTCAGAAAATGGCTTTGGCGATCTGATCTCGATCACAAATCCATATGATGAAGTGGGGATAGGTGCAGGAAAGGTGCCTGTAGGGAAAATACTCAGGTCTATGTGTGACTCCGGGCTGATGAAGGATCTAAAAACACTATGCTACATATACGACTATGGGGATTGTTGGGAACATCTACTTTATGTAGAATCACTCAATCCTGAGGAGAGCAAGAAAGCAGATTTAATGGATGGCGGTGGTGCCTGCCCTCCAGAGGATTGTGGTAGCATTACTGGATTTGCGGATATTAAAAAATGCCTACGGACAGGCAAAGATTCTGAGATTCATGGTGACTCTTGGGTGCCATGGCTTGAGTCACAGGGTTATAGAAACTATGATCCGGAGGTTTTTGATATGAAGAAGGCAAGGAAGGGTGTGAGACAGGTGGGGTGAACTTTACAATGTAACTATCTATGATATACTATGTAGTGAAATATTCGGGTCCATTTGGTTTTATCAAGCCCTGGACGGCGGTGCGGGATAGTGAAATTTTTTCGCAGCAGTTTTTGACGCAGAGTATTGTTGAGGGAATTGAGAAAAAACTGTTTCCGGAATTGTTGGATAAAAAGGGTATACAACAAATCATGCGGCATCGTCTTAACTATTGCGGTATTGATATTCAACAGGAACGAACTTGGTCCAAGGGGGGATTCAAGGCCAGATGGGAAAAGTATCAGTACAAAACCAATATTGCTGTGTTAAAAAGAGGAGTAATGCTGGAGCCGAATTTGTTTTTGGCTTTCAAAGATGAAAAATACGCTCATCGCTCTCTTACGCAGTCAATATGCCTTTGCAGAAATGAGGATCTTGTCCTTCCCAATGCAATAGTACAAATGTCGGAACAGGAATTTGATTTAATTTCGGGCTTTGAGTTGCTCTTTGGTAATTCTGCTCAGGCTTTCAAAGTCGGTTATAATCGTTTCGCTGAAGCATCAGAAATGATGGGGGAATTGAAAGTAGTTGGCAACCCAATACGCAAGTCAATTCAATGAATGGCCTTGATAACATATTGGCAAAAAGTGTTAACTATGGTAGCATTACATTGCTTGAGCACACCCAACATGTGGTGGATGTTATAGAAAAATTTGCCAGTAACTTTTCTTTTGAATTCGATATAAACATCGCCAGAAAAGGGGCAATACTTCATGATCTCGGCAAGGCCCACGCTTTATTTCAGAAACGTATAT
>JAUILF010000441.1 GCA_030433135.1 Bacteroidia bacterium
TATGGGAAATGAGCGAGTACCCAGACTTTCAAACTTTCGAATGTCGTCCGATTCTGGATCAGGTGCACCAAACAATGGGTATAAGGACTTGATCTTCTCTTTACGCACCCATAACATCCCCGTTCCGATCGGGGCGCAGAGCCATTTATGCAAACTGGTCCCGTAATAATCGGCATTCAGGTCAGGTATATTGTACACCAGGTGTGCAAAGCTATGTGCACCATCCACGACCACCTCAATGCCCCGGGCTCTGGCCGCTGTGGCAATTTTGGCCGCAGGGATGACCTGCCCTACCCAATTGATCACATGCGTTATATGTACCACTTTAGTACGCTCAGAGAAAGCATTGATATATTGGTCAGCGATCGCATCTTCATCCTCGATAGGTAGATCCATACTGATCCACTTCAGAACGATTCCATCCCTGTGCTCTCGCTGCTTCCAGGCATTGATCATATTGGGATAGTCCTGCTTAGTGAGGACTACCTCATCACCGGCCTTTAATCGGATGCCAAAAATGGCGGTTTCCAGCGCTTCCGACGCATTACGGTTCACGGCAATTTCATCAGGATCACATCCAGCAATAAGTGCCAGTCTGGATCGGATGGCTTCTCGTCCCTTATCCAGAATGCGCCACATATAGTATGAGGGCGTTTCGTTACTCAACTTATTGTATCGATCGACGGCATCCTGCACTACCTTGGGTGAAGGGCTGACACCTCCGTTATTTAGATTGACGATGGCAGGTGAAACCGTGTAAGCCATTTTAATTTGATGCCAGAAGTCCTCATCTTTGGTAAGGTCCAGTTGGGCATCCAGAGGCTCTGGAAATGCTCGCCCACTCAGGCCGTAGGGTTTTGCCACCATGAGACTGGAAGCCATAGAAAGTTTGGTCAGAAATCGCCGTCGACTTTGCATGAAAATTTGCTTTGCCTCAATATACGAAGTGAGCAACCTTCATCAAGGTAAATTAGCAGGCATTTTGTGATACCCGAGTCCCTGCCAACTTGGATTGATGGTTTATAGTACAGCAATGTCTTAAAGCGTATCTTTGCTGCCCCCATCACATAAATGAAGGATAAAATGAATAAAATTGTGGTCCCCGTGGACTTTTCTGTCCACTCAGTCAATGCACTCAAACAAGCCATTAAAATAGCACAGGTAGTGCATTCTAAGGTATATGTGGTACATGCATATCCTGTCAGAAAACGGGCTGACACGATTATGAGTGTTACCAAATTACTGGAAAGGGAAACAACAAAGCAAATCGAATCACTTGTATCTTCCCTTAAGGATACCGGACATGTGATCGTAAAAACCAAGACACTTAAAGGTGATCCTGTCGAAGCAATTGAAAAGTTTGCCCGAAAGATAGAGGCTGATCTCATCGCAGTGGCCATGCAGGGAGAGATGAGCGAACCGGATGTCTTCCTGGGTCCAGTGAGTGGTGGATTAGTAAAGAATACAGAGATACCCATATTACTGATACCTAACGGATACGAGTTTAAAGGCTTTGAGCACGTGCTCCTGATGATTAAGTCATTGAACATTAGAAGCAAGAGTCAACTCAAGCCGTTAAAGAACCTTATGAAGGACTTCAACTCCAAACCTGCTCTATTGCACGTGCAGACACCGGATCTTCAAAAAGAGGACTTCAAGAAGGGAAGCGTATTGAAATCACTTGATATGCCACACCTCTCACTCAAGGCTGATGATCTCAATCAGGGACTGAAAATATGGCTTGAAAACGGCTCAACGGATCTTGTCTGTGTAATACGTCGGAAGAGAAACTTTCTCAACAAATTATTCTCCAGTAAACTCACTAAGAAAAGAGCTTTTGAAACCATGCTACCCATGCTGGTGCTAAAGGCCTAAAAAAGCAGGGGCTTACCAACAAATGGTAGGCCCCTGGCAAATATCTATTCCTTTCAGTATTAGTGCTTTGTAAATCGTTCAGACACACTGACCTGTCCTCCCACCACTAACTGTGTCAGATATGTACCCGAAGGCAATGTACTGACACTTCGTCTGATGACATTCAATCCCTGTATTAGTTGCAGTCTTTCATCCTTCATCACCGCACCGGAGATATCCAGTATCCGTAACTGAGCAGAAGCTGCTTGCTTCACGTTTACTTCCAGATTCATGTACGAAGTTGCTGGGTTGGGAAACAACCGAAATGCACTTTCTAAGTATGGATTTTCTTCCAGACTCGTGATCACATCACGCACAATGAGCACTGAGTCCACTGTCGCATCACTGGCAAGACTTCCATCTGAAGCTACCACGCGATGATAGAGGGTCAATACCTGTCCTGAATCTAGTCCAATCAGCGCAAGAAGGGTGTCCACCATCCCCACTGTGGTGCCAAAGCTCGTCTCAGAGCCCGTGTTCACCGAAACTAACGCAGTGTCAAAACCAGGCTGCATCGAAAGCTGCCATAAGTACACCACATCATCACCATTGGGATCTGAGCTCTCACTCCAACTGGCAAGAAAAGCCATAGTATCGGTACTCGTTGTGACAATAGTATCACCATATTCGGGACCAATAAAATCCGGTGAAGAAGGTGCCAGATTGATCTCATGGAGAAGTTGACCACGAATTTCACCTGCAGGCACCGTAGTACTGTGGATATTTACATATGTGTCTCCATCAAAAAGTAAATCCAGTGTTGAGTCGGGCAGGCTGAATGTGTTGCTATCAGCCAGAAACTGAGCACTTTTCAAATCTCCGGCTACCAGGGATTTAAGACCCTGTAGAATTCCTCCATTTGTCCCCACAGCACCCATATGAATATGCGCTCCGCCTGCAATGTCCGTGGCAAAATCACCCACCAGATCATTAAAGGATCCTGATGCGGTCAGCTGATTACCGGCTTGTTCAACCAGGATTAAACCCTGACTGGTAGATGCAGCCGGTGTAGAAGCATTACGACCTCGTAAATTGGCCGAAAAGTAATTTTGGGCAATCGGACGAAAGTTTCCTCGAATCTCACCGCCAGCGAAGTCAAGGGAATGAATATTCACATAAGTGCTTCGTTGCCTAACTGTGTCTATGAAACCACCGGTCACAAAATACTTGTTGTCCATTACAGGAATGATCGCACTGGTCAATGAATCGTGTACATCAAGTGACAAAGGAAACAGGACCGGTCCAGATGACCCCGCCAATCCCAAATGAATATGTCCTCCACCCAATATGTCTGTAGCCACTGCTGACGAAAGATCATAAAAGCTCCCTGCAATCACAACGGTGCTCCCATTGTATTCCATCGCAACAGCACCCGTGGCATCCGTATTTACTGCGGGTGTCTGACCGGCGCCGGATAGGGGTGTGTAAAAATACATGGTGGACTCATGTAGTAATTGTCCACGGATCTCGCCGGGCATATGATTTTCACTATGGACACTGATGTAACCCAGACGAGCTCTTAGCGAGTCTCTTTGTGTATCAGAAATTTCAAAAACGTTGTCAACCGCTCTAAATCGCCCACTGTCAATATCGTCATCCGGTGTCGCCATCAGGTTGAAGTAATGTGGTCCTCTTGAACCCACCGGTGCAAAGTGGATATGTGCACCATTATCGAAGCTAACTAACAAGGGACTACTTAAATTCTGGAAACTGCCGCTCACGGTGAGTTGATTGCCCAGAATCTCAACAACGGCAGATCCCGAAGCACGGGTTTTTAGAGTGGGCACATGCTGACTACCCACCAATAACGCATTGAAGAAATAATGACTCTCAGGGACAATCTGCCCCCGCAATTCTCCACCCGGATTTTCTGCTGTGTGAATGTTTATATACAATGCCCTTCCCAGGAGGGCTGCTAAATCATCTCCCGTCACAACAAAGGTGTTAGAGTCTGCAAGAAACTGACCTCCCCGGGAATCATCAGATGCCTGGAACACCAGTGGAAAAAGAACAGAACCATTCCTGCCTGACATCCCAGAGTGGATATGAGCCGCTGCCACATTGCTTTCCAATCCACTGAAAGAACCACTGACAGTAAGGATACTATCGCGTAACGTGACTGCTAGTTTTCCATTTCCCGTAGAAATCACTGGGGCGACTTCATTCATTCCTGTCAGATGAGTGCGCATTCTCACAGTTGCTGACCCCAGGACCTGACCTCTTATTTCACCCGCAGGAAAATTAGCAGAATGCACGTTAACGTACCATTGTTCGTTTTTCAACATAGCCAGTTGTGCAGCATCAATATCAAATGTATTTCCACTGGCCAAATACTGACCCGATATACCATCCGAATTCAGAGTTTCGGATAGAGGTATTTCGACCCCTCCGGTGGAACCGGGCAAACCAACATGGATATGGCTTGCACTAAAGTTGCTGCTTAAATTGTCAAAGCTCCCTGTCACGATGATAGAGGTATCGCCCAAAAGTTCAACGACAATAGATCCCTTGGCGTCAGTCATCACCGAAGGGTTCTGATTGCTACCGAATAGATTAGCTGTATACACTTCGGATGATGCATCAACAATTTGGCCTC
>JAUILF010000442.1 GCA_030433135.1 Bacteroidia bacterium
GCCGCCACCAGCCGCCGCGCGTAGTCGAACTTGGACGGGTCCCCCGTGTCCATGCTGCGCGAGACATCCAGCAGCAGGTACACGTGCAGATCCTGCTCCTCCTCGAACATCTTCAGCAGCAGGTGCCCGGCCAAAGCGCCATTCCGGAACCCAGTCGGTATAGTTCCATCCCGGAACATTCTTTAGCGAACCATCGGTGTCCAGATAGGTGATGAAATAATTGAGAATTTGACGTGATCCCAACAATTTATCTTTAACAAATTCCGGATCTGAACCATACATCATATAGTCAAAGAGCATGCTGATGTACCACAAAGAGTAGGTAGGGATTACCTGATTCTGCCGGTCGGGATATCTGCTCAAGGTATAGCCATCAGGCTGCCTGGAGTAATCCATTAAATTGAGGGCATTCTTAGCCAACCGGTCATCGCCGCTGTTATAAAATGAAACGAAATGCTGAATCCTCGTGTCACCGATATATTGTAACCGTTCATAATAGGGACAGTCCATATACGTATCCACTGCACACAAACGGGCGGTCCGCCAGCCGATCTCAAACATGTCGATCATTTCCTGGTTATCTGTATGGAGTCTGGCATTCATCTCAAAAGGATAACCGGTGAAAATCCCATAGATGTCTTCGATAACAAGTGGGGTATCACCCGTTGAAATCTCTAGCTCCACATATCGATAAGTGCGGTAGGAAAGTGTAGTAAACACCTGTTCCGTATCACCATTGGAAATGATAGAGTCCTTTCGTCCCGAAATGCTTTTCCCGTCGATTACATCTCTGTTTCCTTTGGTACCATTTTCATCGTACAGGCCCTCCGAATAAGTGATGGTGATTGAACTGGCCTCCCCTCCACTAAATATCAAGGTCAGATAGGCATTGGTGAGTACGGACCGATCCATCAAAATTCTGGCTTTGCTTTCCGCAGGGATCTGAATAGATTCAGTTGCAACTGGAAATCCTTCAGGTACTGTGACACCTTCCGACCTTCTCACCTTCTCGAATCTTTCAGGCTTTAATTCCATTGCCGGCAGAATCGAAGGAATCAGATTCCAACCTTCTCGCTGGCGAAATCCAAATCCTCTAGCCTCAGTTTCAAAAACAGGTTTTGCCGGTTGCCAATCAGTATCGTCATAGTTCAGTTTCTTCCAACCAGACACTTTTTTGCGCATGTCAATCAAATCACCTGCTCCGGCGGCGTAGTATCCACGTACCTCCTGAGACAGGGGTGTATAACTCAAGTCCTCTATACAACTCCATGATTCGTCACTGTTCAGTACCTGACTTTGCTCATCGGCACCCTGCAATATGAAAGCCGTTTTCCAGGAAAATTGGGCTATTGCCCGTTGTGAGCCCTCGTTCCACACCAGGGCTGCCACAATATTATGACCTGCCTTCAGATAGGGAGCCAGGTCAACCGTCTCATAATTCCAGTGCTTGATATCACCCCAAACAGGGCCCACTGACACCAGTTGCTCATTCACAAATAGTTTATAGCGATTGTCAGCTGACAAATGCACCATAAAGGTTGATGGCGCTATTTCCAGATCGATTGTCTTTCTAAACAAAAAAAGTCCTTCATCATCAGCCGCATCGGGAGAAGTTATCCAGCTGGCATTCCATGCTTCATCCTCCTGTCCATTACCGAATTGGCCATGTACATTTAATGTGGTTAGTAGGATCAGTACGGTTAGAAATCTTTTCATGACGGAGCTTACTTAATGCTTGTTAATATACTGAACAGCAACACTGTACAGGTCAAACAGCGACAAAAGACCGGATGAGCGCCGTTTATCCTGGTGCATACAATCGGTCCGATCGCAACTTTTCATTCATGGTTTTGAGGACAACCTACCCACCGACCTCCACATCGCCAGTTCCTCCCCAAATCTGTTGTAAAGCACTTCACATTTGGTATCAATACGCATGGTGGCTCTTGTGTCTAGGGTGTAAGCCGGCCATTCAGGGACATCCCGGGCTGATGGTTTACCGCTGCGGGCAAAATTCGTCCACAGTTCAGCCATATGTTGTGATGCTATGTATCTTTCTGGTTGACTCCCTCCCAGGGCTGAACTTTCCTGTCCACCCTTTTCAGGAGGAACTTCATTGTTAAATTTAAAAGTAATATCCATGGCATGAGGCGTTCCCAGGGCGAAATCAGTCTCTGGAAGTTTTACCTCTGACTTATATCCAAAATTATATAAGTAGACAGGGGCACTTCCCTGGATGGCCTTCTTTTCAGCAATCTCGATCGATCCCAGGCCCATCATATTGATGGATGCTACCGCGACAAAAATCTCCGGTGCTGATGCCTGGGGTCTCGATTTGCGATAAGTTTCAATAATCTTACGGGTATCGACCCCGTATTGGGGTTCCAATTTTGCATACAACCCCTCAAAGTCAATCTCGGTAAAACTGGTGTCTCTGTTTTGCCAGGCGAAGAAGGTGTACTCATCTTCATTCCAGCCAACCATCAATGGTTTCTCCCGTGAAATAGCCGGAGCTTCCGGGTCAAATGGATGTTGAGGAAGTACCTTCCCATCCACTACCGGTCCAAACCCCAGGGACACTTCTTCTGATTCGTCACCACGTTTTTTAAGGGATGGTGGTACACTGGGAATGCTGGACTGAACGGCCAGCAAATCTGCAGCGGGAACCTGTAACAGCTTTCGCCAATTCCCTGGTGAAATATCTAATTCTTTCAGAACCCAGGCAGTGGTTGCAGCCGCAGCATCGGGCATTGTCATTCGAACTCCCGGTCCACTCTCAATGGAGGCTTTGTTAAAATAAGGTGCAGCCTCAGGCATTGCGTACAAGCAAGAGGTCTTGGCACCACCTCCGGATTCGCCAAAGATCATGACATTGTCGGGATCACCTCCAAATTGCGAGATGTTCTCTCTGACCCATCTCAAACCTTCCGTAATGTCCAGGATTCCCATATTGCCTGATCCGGCATAATCAGGTCCTGCAATTTCATCGAGGTAAAGAAACCCCAGCAGGCCGAGGCGATGATTCGTTTGTACTACCACAACATCAAAGTAGCGAGCCAGATTAGCTCCATCTTGCCAGGACGAGGATCCCGAACCAATGACAAAACCTCCACCGTGATTATAAAACATGACCGGGCGTTTGGCCTGATCATTGGCCGGCGTCCAGATATTGAGAAATAGACAATCCTCTGCCGGGTCTGGCTCATTGCGTCGCGGAGATTGAATAGCAGGTGGGCCAAATTCCAGGGCATCCCTTACACCTGACCAGGGTTCTAATGGCAATGGTCGGAGGAACCTCCTTTCTCCCGATACCTTTCCGGCATAAGGCACACCCTTGAAAATATTTACTCCCGAAGCATGCGTACCACGAATCTTACCGTACGCTGTTTCGACTTCCACGTAATCATTAACGGGATTCAGACTTTGATTCAACCAGCCTAAAGAGAATCCCGGACTGGGGATAGAAAGAGCTGATCCTGCCAATAGAGACAAATCCCTGATGAAAGCTCTTCGATGGCCTAGTTTATCCAGCATAATATTTGATTTCACTTCATTTACTCACGGCAGACAGATCGGCAGTAGTTCTACCTGTCTGGCATAACAACATACAAAATTCAGGGTATCTCCAACGACTCCACAAGGACCGGAATTAGCTATATTCTCGAAACATAAATCTGATCGAAATCAATAAGTAATGAAAATCACACGAATCATTAAGACTTTCAAACAAGTAATACTCCTGACTACGAACAAATAACGTCGTCAAGGCCACTGGAAGGAAGTCACCAGCAGGAGGAGGACTCAAACATCTTTTAATCCATTATATGAGAATCCAAATGAGATTTCATACGCATCCTAAAAAGGAAGAAGCTCAGCTAATTAAAGGGCCTTCAACGCTTGATACGTCCTGTACGTTTTCTGATTTATCGCATTCTGAAGTGCATAAAATATTGCACCTTTAGGCGTCTAATGATGGATTGATACCGTAAGGAGGACAGGTTGGAACTTTTAGACTAGAGGACCGTCGCCTTGCTCCAAATTTCTTCTATTGTCAACCATGGCCACTTTGATCATCATCAAGGTCAGAAGAATGGGACTCATTGTCAAAATACTACATTATATGAAACGAAAGTCTTTCTTGTTCACGCTTCTTGTTCTAAGTACTCTGGGTACAATTTTCTCACAATCTGCAACGATCACAGAAGAGACCATTAGTATACCCACTTACAACTTTGGTGATCCTGATCCACTGCCTATTTTGGCAGAGAACCCCAAAATATTCCCTTACTTCAAATTTGATGGATACGAACAAGAATCCACTTTAAAGGATTGGAAAGTTGTCAAACTGGAGAATGACTACATACAAGTGTGGGTACTTCCTGAAATTGGAGGCAAGATCTGGGGTGCCGTGGAAAAAGCAAGTGGGGAAGAGTTCCTCTATAAGAACGATGTCATAAAGTTTCGAAATGTCGCCATGAGAGGTCCATGGACTTCGGGAG
>JAUILF010000443.1 GCA_030433135.1 Bacteroidia bacterium
CTGGGGACATTCATCCATCTGGTGAGCTTTCAGGTAATAAAATCCATCCAGACTGGCTGTCAGGCTGGATCCGGTTTCACCATTCAAAGGCTGCAAATCCTTGTACCATTGATAGCTATCATAGGCTGGGCTGGATGTGATTTGTTGTCCGGCAATCTCGATTTCCGCGGCCTCACTGAATGTCGTATTACTGATGACAGTCATGCTGTCGAAACCCACACATCCGGTGATTGGATCGGAAATCTGCACAAAATAGATACCTGCTTCTGTAGCCAGGTAGGGATTATCATTTGATAAGAACTCAAAAAATTGATCTGTCCATCCTTGAAAAACATAACTACTTTCGTCATAGTCGGCACTGAGTTCAACAGAAGAACCCAAACAGACCGATGAATTTCCCATTAGTTCCACCAAGGGAGGAGGATCGATGACCTCACTTCCATAGGTTCCAGTACACATTTCTGATGTGATTTCTACTTGATAGGTTCCCGGTAAATTAGGAGTTATCGTTTGACTAGTAGCTCCATCTATAGGCACACCATCCAGCAACCATTGAAAAGTAGGAGTTATGGCATCAGTATTTGCCGTCAATTGATCAAAATAAAGGCAAGATACTCCAGCACCTCCCAATAATGTAGATTCAATGGATCCGATGAATCCACACTGTCCATAAACTTGTGATGGGAATAAACAAAGGGATAAAAGGAATGACAAGGCCAAGTAGGGGGTAACTCTGGCATTTTTCATTTGGTCAGGTTTTTTCAGTCCTCCTTAAGTTACGAAACAATAGAACAGGATGCCAGTCTCTGTAACCTTGTTGAATCTGACCTTGACATATAGGATGGTCCGTCCTAATCCTTCCGGATTTTCCGGGAATGATTAACTTTCCCTCAAACTTAAATAGGAACAAGCCATGGACACTGCCTTTATCAAAACTGCCATCACCAATCAGTATCATGCCGCACTGGATATGTTGCAACATACTATCGAAAAATGCCATGATGATCTTTGGCTTGATACCAACTACACTAATCCCACCTGGCACATTTGCTATCACACTCTCTTCTTTTATCGACTCTATCTGTATCAGCACCTCGATGACCACACTCCCTGGGAATACCATAGAAAAGGTGCTCAGGACATGGAAAGACGAGAAGGCAGAAAGCCTGTAGAACCCTATTCTAAAAAAGACATTTTACAATTCCTCGAACACTGCCGGAAGATGACTGATTCTTCGGTAAGTAACATGGATCTGGGCCATCCTGAAAGTGGATTTCACTGGTATAAAGTCAGCAAACTGGAACACCAGATTGTAAATATCAGACATCTGCAACATCATGTAGCACAACTACAGGACCGGCTGCGCAATAATCAGAATGAGGGTATTAATTGGGTGAGATCCAGAGGACAAGTGAAGAAATAATTGGGAAACATTTTAGTTGTTGACAAACCCCCACCCTGGCGTAACAAGATTGTACAATACCGGATGTCCGGCATTGTACAATTCTATGGTTTCATAAGGCATCAATAAATTGACTCCCAACTCGCTACATCCGCTACAAGTATATCTTACTTATAAGATGTGCAGTTGCCTAGCTTCGAGGCTAATCACAAATACGGGTAAATACAGGAACATAAGATAGGACGACATTAAGATACGAAAAAAGAAATTGTCAGGCACGTTTTTTTGAGCCTCCAAAAAATATCTCATCAGCAGATTACATGATCTTAACACAAATATATCCACCGACACCTTGCATTCCAACACAGTTTTACATACATTACAACATCATTGTTACAAAATGGATTTAAATGATTGTAGTGTCCATCCAATGGTGCTGTGTCATTCACCATACTCAAACTAAAGTTGATATTCTTATGGACTAGCAAACCCTCCTTCACCACCCTATCAACAACATATTGAGCAAAACTAAATCGCAGGTAATTCCGGGTTACCTGAAGGTTCCTTTGATATTAATAAAGCTTTCTCCACTTGCTGGAAAGAGACCAGCCATTTTATTCAAAAAATCAAAATTTAAAAATACCATGAGTGCAATTCAATCCAATCTTTCAGATCCCAGGTATGGCTATGACATGGACGTGGCGGTCACACAGGATTCCATTAATGCGACGCTAAAATTATTTCTGGATAAATTCGAAAGTCATGAATTTATCCGTTGCTATGTCTACGAAAAAAACCCTGAAACCGGTAAAGGTCAGTATGTATGTAAAAACTTTGACGAAATCGTTGCCGAGGTAGGAATGAACCCTTTTGACATTCCGGATGGATCGGACAACGAGTTTGTTCAAAAGCTCTACGAAATGAAATTCGGATTTGCTTTTCGTGCTACCATGGGATTACCAACCGAATTTCCCCTCAGCGACCTTCCGGATATTGTGGAGTTAAACAAGGGAAATTCCATGGTCACCTATAACCTGGTGTGCAGAGAATTTCAAATTCTGAATCTGGCTAATAATTTTGGCGACATAACCTGGACCAATATTTCCCAGGCACAACAGCCACAACCCTGGGTTTTCACGTTTCTGGTTGATCTGGATCTCAGATCCAGTGATAGTGCCTTTGCATACCTGCCGGAAGATGTAAAGCAAGCCGTAAAAAATCTATGTCCTGACTCCATGTTCAGTGTTCAGCAATTATATCTGGATCTTAATACGGCCGGCCTGGAAAGTTCACCAAGGATCAGTGGTATTGATCCCACCAGTGAGACCTATATCTACCTCACCAAAATATTTATCAATGGATACTTCAAGAAAATTCAGGAGGACAATCAGTCCGGCGAAAACCCGGATGGAAATTTCCTACTGGGATATACCATCAAGCCATCTGCACCTGGTAGTGATCCTTCAATTATTCCAACCGATCTGAATTTCCTGACCTCTCCCTACTACGATCAATCGGGCCAGGAAACTCAAAATTATCCGCTTTACACCTTGAATTACCTGGTCATGACTGAAAACCACAAAATGCCTGTGGCTGTACCTTTTTCATGGAACTGGGTGGATGAGGATATGGTCTCCAGCTACAATGGAGTGATGGCAGTACGAAAGGAGATATTTCGTAGCTACCTAAACAAATTACTTTCACCAACTCTTGATTCGGTCTGTCTGATACCCAGCACCAAAATTGAATGTACCAATGATCCAGTGAAATGCTTTAAGTATAAACTGGGAGCCAAGGAAGACAAAACTTCAAAATCTTTTACCCTGGTTAATGACGGATCCGACAAGGTACTGCAATTCAGTTTTTCCAAAAAGGATTCAGATAAAAAGGACTTTTGCTGGTTTAACTGGTCTAATATTGAGATGAAATATTCACTTTCCTCGGATATTTACTTCACTGGTAATATTATCAGAATGGTGTCCGTGGCCAGCATGTATATACATCTAAATATTGATGCCGGGGTTGTTGAGGGAGACATCGTTAAATACAAGGTGGAGACGGATTATGAACTGGGAGTAGACAGCTATGGAAATCTAACCGTATTTATGCCCGAAGGCAGTCCGAAATTCACAGATCAATCTGAAAAAATAGACCCAAACTGGTGGGCTAAATTTATTTCCCTGGGCACCATTGACTCATTCATAGATGACGTTAAAGGTTATCTCGAAGTGATGAAGTCCTTCCTAACTGGTCATCAAAATCAGATTCTGCACATGCTCACAGGATCAAAAGCATGGGTATTTCCGGGTGGAAAAACATTTGTATTTAAAAATGTTGAGTTCTCCGACTTCCAGGATCTAACGGCCAATGTAACTTATGCCGAACCCTCATTGGCACGGCTAATGAACCAGGCAAACCAGGAAACCCTGGACTTCGAAGCAGCTGCAGCCAAAGGTAAACTCGAACTATCCCACTAGTAATCCTCATCCAAAAAATAAACCAAAATGAATCAAATAATATGCTCATCCGAATGGATGAAAAACCATAAGCAGGCGAACATCATGGCTGCTGACAAACAATTTAAAGCATCCAAGACCATAGAAGGAACTACGGTCTTCTTTTCATTGGGGAATGATGGAATCTTCTATGTCACCAGGCAAATGGACGGTCATAAAGAGGGCTGGCAAAAAGTGGATATGAGCTCCAACCTGAGTGCCCACCATGATGGCAAGAAAATCACCGCAAAAGTCTTTGAAGCAGCTCAAAATAAATCGAACAAGAAAATTGACCTGGCTCTGGCTATTGAAGTAGAAGGCGTTGATTACCTGTATCTGGCCCAGGGTCATAATAACACGCTCGCATCCTGGTCCGAGCAAATAAACTGGTCCTACATTGCCTTTGATGATGACAACCATAATGCATCCAAACTCATGGTGTCTGACATTTACATTGCCCAGGCACACTCTACTGAATATATGGTAGTTGATGTACTTTCAGACCCCAATGCATCAGACCACTTTATCGACAGATATTATCTTGATCCCAGCCGCTCGATCACCGGCAAAGTGTGGAACCGTCATGATTTGG
>JAUILF010000043.1 GCA_030433135.1 Bacteroidia bacterium
ATGGGCAATACTGCAATGGTACTGTGTGATTTATTCGATTTCGAACTGACCAATTTCCATACTGAAAAAACGATCACCAGTAGAAGTAAAGCCACCCAGGGCAGATTTTTTCTATAAACTGATTTTGAGCCTGCGACCAGTTTTTCATCTTTAACGATTTTATACACCCTAATCGGGCGATCTACATTCTTCAGATGTTTATCTCCCTGGAATTTGGCATGAATTCCACTGCCTTTGATGGCTCCGAGTACAGCTTCCGAAATATAGATACTTCCGGGATCGGCAGTGGATTCAATGCGAGACGCCACATTGACCCCATCCCCATAAACTTCATTATTTTCAATGGTGACATCACCAAGGTGAATACCGATACGAAGTTTTCCGTTCAATTCATTGCTGGCAGCTTCCTGAATTTCAATAGCACAATTTACAGCATCAAGGGCGGAATGGAATTGGGCCATCACCCCATCGCCCATTTCTTTCAGCCAAACTCCATGATGTTTTTTGACCAGCGGTTGCTGAATTCTGATACTGGATCGAATTAGATCCAAAGTGGCTGACTCGTTCTCACCCATTAAGGCAGTATATCCTACCAGATCCGAAAATAAGATAGCGACCAGTCTACGGGTTGATCCCATGATACCTTAATTTACGAAATTCCTGTGGAACATGATGTGTTACCCGGGTATAGGATAAAATGAATGTGGGGCTTTTTTTTCAATCTTTTTTACCTTGAATACTTCGGTTTGTTTTGAAAAAAGGGTGAGTACGATAAATGTTAGATGATGTCAAAATTGAAACGGTCTATTTCGTTCCCCTTGCTATTTCTATATGGTCTGGGAACGATGGTAGGGGGAGGTTTTTATGCGCTATCAGGCAAGATTGCGGGTGAAGCAGACATGGCTACTCCAATATCATTTTTAGTTGCGGGAATGATTGCCTTTCTGAATGTATTTACCTTTTCTGAACTCTCCGCACGCTATCCCGTAAGTGCTGGTGAGGCCAAGTATGTCGAGAAAGCATTTAATAGCAGTTGGTTTTCTAATCTTGTCGGCTGGCTGGTGATCCTTACGGGTGTTGTGTCTTCGGCAACACTGACCATTGCTACAGTAGGATTCCTTCAGGACCTGTTTACTTTCAGGGATGGGCCAGGTGTTTTCATCCTGGTGTTATTGATGGTAGGTATTTCCGTTTGGGGAGTGGGTGAATCAGTGAAGGCAGTGATCGGGATTACGTTGGTTGAGGTAGGGGCACTAATATTCATTGTATTTGCTAAAGGGTCCAATGTCCAGGCATTTTCAGGTTTTGTCATGGATACTTCTTCCTTTTTTCCTGAAGGGTTCCCATTCATAGGTGTTTTAGCCGGGGCATATCTTGCATTCTATGCCTTTGTGGGTTTTGAAGATATGGTGAACATGGCTGAAGAGGTTAAGAATGTGAAAAAGGCATTGCCCAAAGCTATGCAATGGGCGGTCATTGTGACAACGATTTTGTATGTGCTGGTATCTGCTACCATGGTTACCACTGTAACCCCTTTGGAATTATCAGAAGCAACGGCCCCGATAGCCAGGGTTATTGAGGAGGATGGTGAGTTTGTGCACAAATTCTTTATTCTGGTGAGCATACTCACAGGCATTAATGGAGCCTTGGTTCAGATCGTGATGGCGTCACGTATATTGTATGGATTGGGTAATAGAAACCCGGTACTTGCTGTCTTTTCAAAGGTGAACAGAAATACTCAAACCCCCATATACGCTACCGTTTTCGTGGGCTTGGTGATTCTGATTTTGGCTCTCTTTTTTCCACTGGTGGGGCTTGCAGAAACCACCAGCTTTATTATCCTGATCATTTTTGCCGTTCTAAACATTTCGTTGATACGCATCAAAAGGAGTGAAATTGAGGCACCAAAAGATATTAGAATCTATCCTGTCTGGCTCCCCGCCATCTCATTCCTAACCTGCCTGGGGATTCTGGTTTTCAAGATCTTCGATCTTTAGAAGAAGATCACTCTATGAAGAATCCTAATGGCAGATCTGTGTTGCATTCGATGGCTGAGTCCTGATGATCCATCCCTGCCGATATGGATTACATATTAAGAAATTAGCCACATTTCGAATTTGGATTGATTACTTTCTAACAGGTTGATCCATAGAGAGGATCGGATAAGCCAGCTAAAAACCCTTGTTACCCACCCCTAATATGCAATTCTACAATCCACCTGGGTAAGCTATGATGGTTATAAGAGTGAGATCAATTTTGGATCTTTGGGTTCCTTGTGTTTGCGTGAAGGTTCAATGTAGATATCTTGGGTTTGCCGGATCCTTTTCTCAAGAATTTGATCATATCTATAATGAGGTCGGAAACATCATATATTTCGATTTCGGAGTTGTACTTGCCAACACCCAACCTAATAGCAGACTGCAACTGTTGTTGATTTAAGCCAATTGCTGAAAGCACATGTGAGGGTTGAACCGATGCCCCATGACAGGCAGATCCGGTAGAGAAAATGATATCGGGAAGCCTTTCTTTCAGTTGTTCACCTGAGACTCCGGGAATGGAAATATTGAGATTTCCTGGATGTCGCTCAATAGGACATCCGTTAAGCTTAACTCCTGGCAAAGCATGAAAAAATTTGTCCTGCAATAAATCCCTCAGTTTGCGGATCTCTCTAAATATTTCGTCAGCATGGAGTTGCATCATTTCACAGGCTTTACCCATTCCTACGATGGCGGGAATGTTCATGGTGCCAGGGCGTAAGCCCCTTTCCTGGTTGCCTCCAAAAAAAATGGGATCGGTATTGACATGAATTCCCCGACGTCTTATGAACAAACCTCCGGCACCTCGTGGTCCATAGATCTTGTGAGCGGAAAAGGCCGCGAGATCAATGAAATTTTGGTCGACATCCACGGGATACCAACCCAGGCCCTGGGTGAGGTCGCAAAAAAAGAGGGCTCCTGATTGTCTGCATAGCTGGCCGATTTCCTCAATGGGTTGAATTGTGCCAATTTCATTATTGACCAGCATGATGGATACAAGTAGGGTGTTTTTGTCCAACTCTTTGCAAAGCTCCTGAAGGTCGATCCTTCCTAAGTGATCGACACCCAATCTTTTTACCGTAAACCCTTCTTTTTCCAATTGATTCATACAGGCCAGCACCGCAGCGTGTTCGGTGACCTGCGTGATGATTTTCTTCCGTCCACTTGTGTCAGCTCTGGCCAGACCCAATAGACCGAGGTTTATTGCTTCAGTGGCTCCACTTGTAAAAAGGATTTCTGACGGCCGTGCACCGATTAGGGTAGCTACTTGCAAACGGCTCTGCTCAACCGCCAGGTTACCTTTGGTACCTGCCCGGTGACTGCCATTGGCATAGTACTTAGTATAGTAAGGCAACATAGTGCTCAGGACATCCTGATCCACACGCGTCGTAGCGTGTGAATCAAGATAAATGCTTCGGTCCTGTTGTGATTTCATATCAGAAGGAAAGGGTCTGTGCTCCATTTGCTACCCATTCCAGCATAGGCCCCGCACCAGTTACCTGCGTGCCTGCCACGGTATTTTCTGCATTCAGACCTCGATGGTTGAAGCATGGAGAACATGACCACAGAGTGCCTCCATTGGCAGTAAATGAGTCTATCAGCTCACTCAGCCTCTTAAAAGGAGCTACATGTGTGTACTCACAGGCATTGGCTTTGCTTAGCTCCACACCATCGGAAGTGAGAAACATGCCAACTTCCATCCCTTTGGATAGGGCTGCATTGGCTACCGTAAAAGCTACCGTGGATACATCATCATTGTTGTTTACTGAAAGGGTTACGATCAGTTTGTTTCCATTTTTCATGATTTCAAATATTGAATTGTGATTAATTATTATGATTTGATTGTATTGCTATTGCTTGATAGCTTTGATGGCCAGACTTTTAATCTCAAATTGGGAAGTTGCCCCTTTTGCCCCGCTCGAGAGGAATTGGTATGGGTTCTCTTTGACCTCCTCTATCTTCATCCCGGCAGATTCAATCAGGTCCAGATATTCATCTATTTGCATAGCTCCTCCAATACAGGCTGCCCAAAGGGTAGCATTGCACTTGATAGAAGCAGGCAGTGCCACTCCGGAAACAATGTCAGAGATCACCAGTTTACCTCCTTTTTTCAAAATTCTGCTGGCTTCATTAAATACCCTTGCTTTATCAGCTGACAGGTTTATCACACCATTACTGATAACTACATCGACACATTGGGAAATAATCGGGACTCGCTCGATATAACCTTTGTTAAACCATACCTGCGGATAGGCAAAGGCGTTACCCAGGGAAGAGGATTTTTCCAATTGTGCATCGGTCATATCTATACCAATAACCTTCCCATTCTTTCCCACTTTTTCAGCCGCGTAGAATGCGTCCATCCCGGATCCGCTACCCAGGTCCACAACGACTTGACCTTCGCTGAGATCAGCCAGGTCAAAGTGATATCCCACACCGGCAAATGAATCTATAGCTGGTGCCGGAATTTTGTCCAGGATATGGGAAAGGTAACCCAGCCTTTCAGCCAACTGTCGGCCCATCTCAAAGTGATACTGATCGCTGGGATCGAGGGCCACCTTGCGATACATTTCTTTTACTTTATTTTCCAATAATTTCTCATCTACCTTACCCGGTTCGATTTCTGTCATAATCATGATCGTTCAGTTTTTTGATTAATTTTTAATTCCTGTTTAATTCCAATGTCATTACTGGAATCATCCCTTTATAGATGTCAGATCATAGTTATTACCGATGTCGAATATTTTTATTTGGAGTTGGATAAATGCACTTGCCTCCCGATGGCAGTTTGATGATTTACTTCTGGGTGCTTCTATTTACTCCTGACAGAGGAAAATTTTGATCAAAAGCGAGCAAGACGAAGCTGGAGGAAGGAGGATAGCCAAAGCTATCTGACTGAAGATCAATGAAGTATTGTGAAGCTTTTCATCAAATCAATCCGCTGGCAGGCGGATTATTTCACCTGGAGGGGGTTAATAGAGGTGCCCTTCATTCTTAACCCTGGATATGGAGAATCTCCCGGGGTGGGTTCTATAACCGGACACTTTGATTGATCCAGTAGCACATTCACTACATAAGAAGAAGTCGACAAACTAGAAGAAGTACCCAGACATAGACCAGGAGAAAGACCAGCCGTTGACCCACTCTACCCCAGCCCTGGAGAGAAGGAAACCAATCGTGATGAAAAGAGATGCAATTATTATTATGGCCAGAATCAGAAGTGTATTGGCGTAGTTTTTCCAGATGGTTATTCTTTTAGTCCTGTAGATATTAAAATCAAACCAACAAATAGTCCCGGCCGGGAAAGGAGATTCATCATCTTTGCAAGAGTGGCGATATAACCGTCAAGACTGGATACCATATGGAGGATTATCCTGCCGGTGGTCGATTTCATATCTAAATATACACTAGTTCCCAACACCAGGAATCGTATAGCTTATTTCTGCGTCAAATTGTGAACCAGAAAAATAAAGAATTTTGAGAAGGACAGTATCAGACAATGGGGATTTTAGCTCGACGGTAAGGAGTTATCTCGAGCTCCAAATTCTGAATGATTCTATTTAACCATGGCAGCTTCAAGTCGGATAAGTCTCTCAAGGAGTTTCGAATTTTCTACCTGTAAACTTTCAATGATGCCCTGTTGTTCCTTAATAGCTTCTATCAGAACGGCACTTATTTCGCTGTAGTTTACTCCTAGAAACTCACCGTCCGAAGTAATAATTTCGGGAAGCACTTCCTGGACTTCCTGGGCGATAACACCGAATGAAGTATCAACGGGATTTTCCTTCCAATGGTAGCGAACTCCCCTTAGAGCCAGGATCTTGTGCAATGCATTGGAAATGGGTTTGATGTTTTCCTTCAATCGCCTATCCGACATTGATCTCACCAGGGTACCGTTAGCATCTACCTGAAGATCGGCCAGACCCACTCCGTCCAGGGCCTGAAAGGTGACGTCTCCGGATGCCTGAATTCGCATCCATTCTTTATAACCCGTCTGAAAGATCAGGTCCTTTGGTGAATTCATATAGGTGTGATCATCTGAAGCAAGAGATAAAGTGGGAAAGGGCCCACTGCTACTTTGGTTAAAACGAATCTGTCCATCATTCTGCAATACAATCCGGCTCTGATTACCGGAACCACCAATTTCCAACTCTCCATTAATGCGGAGATAGTCATTATCAAATTCACCGTATATCAATGCTTCATCGAATTCGGCATCCGAATTTTCAATAAAGAGTCGATTGCTTTCCATGTTATCCTTTCCTGCCTGATGACCAATGAATATATTACCCGTACGGTTTGAAAAATCCGGCCATGTGCTACCCGCCTCAAAGCCCAGATAGACACTTTTGTCTGCGAAAGTATCACGAAGAGCTACTTGATAGCCAATGGCTACGGTTCTCGATCCGCTAATGTTGCTGAAAGCGGCTTGATAACCCATAAGGCAATTCCGATCTCCCGATACGTTGTCTCTCCCCGCTTGATGACCAATAAAAGTTCCTGTGAGGCCATCGACATTACTAAATCCTGCCTCATATCCAATATATGTACATCCCGAGCGAATGTTATTCGTACCCGATCTGACACCGACAAAAGTTGACCAGGGACCTGCTTGTTTACCCGATTTATATCCAATACTTAGATAGGTCGTATCGTCATCGGCATGCAGATCTACATGTCCTCTGATTCTCATATCACCTTCGACATCAGCATGCTGGGCAACAAGAAAGGAGAGAGGAAGGGAAGCGAGAAGTACGATAAAATAGCATAGGACACCGGTGAGAGTATGGCGCATGTTGATCATTTTTGCTTAAACTACCGATCCTCACCTTAATCAGAGTAACTGTTTTTGGTGATTTTCAGTCAATCAGAACTCATATACATACTCAAAACGTGCGAATGGCACGCATGCGGATGGGGTTTGCTTTATTACTGACACCGCTGTTGCCACTACCCATGTCGAGAATTCGTGCCTGGGTGCTGCTGTGTTCTGTGGAAGTCCAGTAGAATGCATTTTGCAATGGGATTCCACCAAACAAGGTACTGGTTTGATCTATTGATGCTTTGCTTAAGTAGATTTGCTCCAGTTCGTCTCTCGCCGGAAGATACCAGTCGTCATATCCGGCATAAGCAAGGTCGGCACATAGTTTTGCAGCTGATTGGGAGTGGCCATCTTGCATGATGATAGCAAGTGTATTTCCTGCCCCATTGAAAGTGTCTCTGGCCGATAGGCCTATCTCTGCAGTTGCTACATTACTCCAACCTACATCCACCACATCGTGAACGCTTACTACTTTCCCGTGTTGTCCATCACCATAAACCTCATAGACAACTCCACCTTGGGCAAAGTCTCCAACACTATAGGTGATACCGGTTGTAATCAGGCTTAAAGTTCCATCTGCTTCCCTCGCCACAGGTGTGGCCGAGGCTGTTGCGGGATCCATTTCGGTTATAATAGCCTTCCCCTCAATTTCAAGATTTTGAGCATCACCTGAATTAAGACCAAAGAACAGTACGATAACAATCAGATTAAGGTATTTCATCACTCAATTATTTAGAGCCTACAAGTGCCCTAAATCTAAGAGAGTCACACCGTCACTTTATTACCGTATTTAGTGATTTTTTGTACATCAGGTCAGAGTGATAGCTTCTGAGTTCCGTCAGGGGTTGCTTTCCATTTCCCAATCATCCGTACGAAAGCTGGAAGCAGGAAGTCCCTCGATATTATAAAGTTCACCTACGACCCAATTCTCAAATGCATAGCGTACAGCTACGGGTTCTGCTACCTTTTCTGAAAATACGGTAATACCCTGACGCGTAATAAATGCCTGGGCATCATAAAACCGCTGGTTTTCACCGGCAACTTTAAAGTTGGTCAACTCTTTTCCGAAGGTAGTAAGGCCATTTTCTGCATGGTCAAAAGTAAGATGTATCATGCGGCCTTCCACGGTCATATCTTTGAAAACCGGACCTGACCAGGTAATGCCCTTTTGACCGTAAGTTTGAGCCAGGGCCAGGTACGCCAGGCGCTCTCCGGCGGCTTTTTTGTCTCCCGGGTGAATATTATATTCTTCACCAACATCCATTAGACTGGCCATCCCGGCATTTTCGGTGGCCATGGAGGCGTTGAGCTGAGCCTCCCTGAGATAGGCAGAATTTAACCCACCAGGTCCATACTCAAATGGAGCAATTTGACAGTAATAAAAGGGAAAATCTCCGATGCCCCATTCCGCACGCCAATTCTTGATTAAGCCGGACATGAGTTTCTCATATTCCTGCGGTTGATTGCGGTTGGATTCTCCCTGGTACCATAGAGCACCTCTTAAACCATAACCTACCATCGGATGTATCATGGCATTAAAGAGTACTGTTGGTTCCTGCTGCGAGAATTCTTCGCTACTCGTTTGATCCGGCAGTTCAACCCAGTCAAAATTATGGATACCGCTTTCACTCATCCAGGGCTCAATTCGGGTGCCACCCCAGCTAGATGCTATGAGCGCGACCGGTACATCCAGGGCTTCGTTGATCATGCGACCGAAATAATAGGCAGTTGCACTAAAGTCAAGTAGATTTTCCGGGGTACATTCCTTCCATTCGCCTTCAAAATCATCCTTTACCTGGAGGCTTTTATTCCGGGATACGGTAAATAATCGGATGTTTTCATTTTTTCCGATAGCAATGTCACGATTAGCGCCAAAAATGGGTTGATTAAAATATCCCCTCATGGTCATTTGCATGTTAGATTGACCGGAACAAACCCATACTTCACCAATCAGGACGTTATTCAGTGTCAGTGTGCTACCCTCTGTTATCCGAATGGCATATGGGCCACCGGCTTCGGGTGTTTGCACCATAATTTTCCAGTTGCCTTCCTCATCAGACCTTGCCGAGTAGTTGGCATCATTCCATGAAGTGACCAGTTCCACCTTCCTGGACGGACTTGCTTTGCCCCAAATCGCTGCTTTGGTTTGTTGCTGCAGGACCATATGATCGCCAAAAATGGCAGGAAGGGTTATTTCACTTTTGAGCTCCCATGAGGTCAGAACTAAGAGAACAGTGGCGAATAGCAAAGTCAGGTGATTCATTGAAGTTGTTTTTATGACCCGGATGATGAAAGAGTTAGATCTTCTCATAATCCGGTTTAATGTGAACGGTTGCCGAAAATTAATGAAGTCCGGCATTTTACCATAGGAAGCCATGCAGTTTCTCTTAATTATTCTGTATTACTTTATTGCATTAGGTTTACCTGTAGTTGATCGTTATCTTTTCAATCAAAATTGATTACTGTCCCCATTTCAGAATTTGTAAAAGCCGGAAAATCATGCTCTTAGAAAAAATCACGCTTTGTCTACTAACCTTCATTTTGTTGGTACCTGTCACCTCGGTTCCAGGTCAAACCATGGAAGTGGTTTCGGGGGTGTCCAAAGAACGACTCGCACATCTTCAGGACTATATGCAGGAAGAAACAGATTCTGGCAATATCCCGGGGGCAGTGGCTATGGTGATGAGGAACGGAGAGCTGGTTTATAGCAAAACGGTGGGATATAGTAACACTTCTGAAGAATCTCCCATGAATGAACATCAGCTGTTTTATATCCAATCCATGACCAAGCCTATTATATCGGTTGCTTTTATGATGCTCTATGAAGAAGGTCATTTTTTGCTGACAGATCCTGTTTCTGATTACATTCCTGCCTTTGAAGATCTGGAGGTATGTACAGATCTGGAGAAGGGAGTTGAAGGAGAAACGACACCGTTAAAACGGGCAGTGACTATCGCTGATTTGCTCACACATACGGCAGGGCTTTCTCATGGTCTTGGATCCAGTAAGTTAGATCAGGATTACAGAAAGACCATGTATGGTGGAGGTCACACGGACATAGAGAGTAGGGTGGAGGCTATGTTAACGTTACCTTTGCTTGGCCAGCCCGGAGAGCAGTGGTATTACAGTGCAGCACCTGATGTGTTGTCAGTGCTCATTGAACAGTTTTCCGGAATCAGCACAGATCAGTTTCTCAGGGAAAGGATTTTCGAACCCCTGGGCATGGAGCATACAGGATACAATTTGCCTGGTATGCCGGATTCCAGGCTGGTTGATCTACACTACAAGAATGCAGATAATGATCTGGTGGTCAGTGATAACCAGCAAAACCTGACTGGCAATACCGTCTGGAGTGGGGTGAATGGATTGTTTTCAACAGCACAGGATTATTTGCGTTTTTGTCAACTGATTCTCAATGAGGGAGCGTGGAATGGTGAACACCTACTGAGTAGAAAGACTATTGAACTGATGACCAGGAACCATGTCAGTGATCTCTTCGGTGATCCGGGCGTTGGCTTCGGTCTGGGGTTTGCAGTTGTGGAAAATGTTGCAGAAAGTGAGTTGGTAGGTTCGGAGGGATTGTTATACTGGAGTGGTGCCTATAACACGCACTTTTTTATCGATCCAAAGGAAAATATGGCGGCAGTATTCATGACGCAGACTGTACCTCATGATTTTTATTACCACAAAAAAATGCGACAGTTGGTGATGCAGGCGATTGTGGATTAATGGCTATCACCGCTGTTTGAAGGCCTTTGCTGTAAGATTGGAATCAAGACCCTCTATAAAGTTTTTTCATGGTCCATATTTGATAGCATTGGTCCAGCTGATAAGAATCTGAAGTTACAAACTTCAGATAGCGTAAGGGCAATTGGTGATGCAGGCGATTGTGGACTAATGGCTATCACCGCTGTTTGAAGTTGCTATTTCAAACCATAATAAATTGCATAACTACATGTCAATGATCCCATACCATGGCAACCTTGCCCCTGGTGTGCATTTTTTCAATATAGGTGATTGCCTGCGGGATATCTGCATAAGAATACGTTTTTTCAACGTTTACTCTTAGTGAACCGTTTTCGATCAGTGATGCAAGGGTTTGCAAGTCCTGCCTTTTGGCCTGCGCCGTAAATTGAGTCAGGGGAAATTGGCTGAATAATGAACGTAAAAGTAGCCGAATCATATGCCCCATGGTCGTAAATCCTATTAGAACCCCCCGATGTCCCATCCGTTTGAAGTCAGCATGAAAAAGATTACCATGAGTGTCAATTACCAGGTCATACTTTCCGTGATGCTCATGAATATTTGTCTTGTCATAAGCCAGGACATGATCTGCTCCCAACTCACGTACGAAACCTGCATTCCTACTGGAACAGACGCCGGTGACTACACCACCATACGCTTTTGCAATCTGAATCGCAAAATGACCCACGCCCCCGGATGCTCCATTGATCAGGACGGATTCACCTGCCTTCAATTTGCCATGTGTTACCACACCCTGGATGGCTGTTAATCCGGCAATCGGTACACTGGCCATTTCCTCAAAACCGCTATTTGCCGGCATTTTTCCACAATGTTCCTCATTGATGGAAAGGTATTCCGCAAAGGCACCACCTTTAAGATATTCACCAAACACACGATCACCAGGTTGAAAATGTTTTACATTTTTTCCGGTTTCTTCCACTACTCCGGAAAAATCAGCTCCCAGTATTTTGTCTTTGGGTTTAAGCAGGCCCGTAGCAAATCGGGCAAAAAAGGGATCTCCGCGCAATGTGTGCCAATCTGCAGGATTTGCTGAGTTGGCATATACTTTCACCAAAACCTGATTGTCACCAACGGATGGTTTTTCCACTTCTTCCAACTGCAGTATTTCGGGACCACCATAACTCGTTTTCGTAATTGCTTTCATATAGCTTTAATCATTATGGAAGTTAGATAGTCATTAATGTAATAGAACACATACTAATTTCGACGAGTGGGGTGTGTTGGTTGAAGTTTGCAACAGACAAACTCTCGACCGGATAACAATTTGAAGTTACAAACTTCAGAAAGCGGAAGAGTGAAACCCATTTCCTGTAATTCACTATTGTTTAAGCGAGCACAACTTAACTCTCTTAACTTCCCTGGATCACTATGCGGCGGTATCTGGTGAGTGCTGGTTGCCCATGATCAGTGACCGAAAGAATCAGGTGAATTTCTTTACTGCCAATATCTGCAGGTGTCTTAATTTTGACCCCTGCCTTACCATCTGGTTCTAAATTCACCTCGCCGTTGTAAGTGCCGGCCTCTGGATAGATCCACCATTGAAACGTAAGTTCATCTCCATCCGGGTCATATGACTTTGAAGCTGAAAATGATAACTCTTCATCAGGCTTAGCTTTGAGATATTGCACTCCTGTGGTGATGTCGTCTTCCAGGGCTACAATCGGAGCATGGTTTGCATCCTGATACGCTTTGATACACCAATCCATGCGAGCAGCAAAATCATGTTGAAAATCCGTTCGCCAGCGAAAGATCGGTGCCCACTGATTGGAATAACTCTTGTCCTGGTATGTCCAGGTATCTTCTGCATCGGCGTATAGCCAATAATCCAGAAACAGGGATTCATTGACAAAGCAACCTTTGGAACAATCAGCTCCTGCATATTCCTGTGCTACAATATTGACGTTCTTCTGTTTTTCCCTGGTAAACCTGCCACCCCAGCTACCTTGCCATTGTTTTTCCGGATCATTAAGACCATTGGGCATGACATAAAAGTAGGTTGGGGTATCTCCTTCCCAGATGTGTAATGCATCGGGATACAATTCTCCCATGGGGCCATGTCCTTCCTGGATGTTTTCTCTGACCCATTCCCTCGTTACCACAGTTTCATCGCCACCCCGTGTATGATTCCATGCATCACTGCTAAAGCGAAAAGACATTCCCTTGTAGGCGAGGACATTTCTGATCAAAAACAGTTGAGGATAGGTCTTTGCCATCCAGGCTCCGGCATCATCCTGCGCCGCAAGATCATAAACACGGATCTTTTGTAAAAAAGCTTCCAGTTCCTCCTGGCTTCTGGTTTGACTCACTGTCCAAATGGCCTGTGCAATCGTATTGGTACCACCCCATGCCAAAAGCCAAACCGGGCGTGGATCATCTTTGTCAACCGCATCTATGATAAGCCTGGACCCGGCGGAGCCCCTGCCACTCACATGGCTCATTCCATATCCTTGATTACCGGTTACAGTGATACTATGAAGGTGTTCAGCGGTAGGGTAGCTGTCATCATGTTTTAGCAGGTTATTGAGAACCTGTGCGTACCCATCGATGCATTCATGGATGACTTCGGTAGCCGGATCACATAATTTCCATACTCCGGTGGAGCCAATAAGTCCTTCAATATCGATATCATTGGCATATAGCAGCAACCGGATTAGAGACTCCTGATCATCCGGTTCATTGGTGATATCAGTGGTAACAATAATCCGGGGCTTTACCATTTCCGGTTTGATTGACTGAGCATTGTTAAGGAGGGGAACCATGAAAAATATGGTGAAAAAAGTTCCCGGCATGTTGTATCGAGACATCATTAAGCATTAAATGGAATGCATCTTCATTAACAGCGAAGATGTACTGGTAAAATAGCTTATTCTACCAATAATTTGGGAACAGGACCATTGCCAGTGGGTCTGAATGTAGTATCTCTCGTCATAATGAACTTATCGAACTCAAAACCATCTTCCCTCATACTGAAGTGAATATCATGAATTCCCGGATCATCAATATCGAGATAAATTTTCCATGGTTCTCCGCAATGTACGGCCTCCGTTCGCTGCTTGCTTTCCCATCGCCATGCCCTTTTTCCTTCACACCACTGCATTCTTTGCCCCGATTCAGGCCATTGGTTGTCAAGCCCAACATGAATGCCATTATCTTCTGTACCGCTGCTGTGCGCTCTTACCCAAACATAGTATCTCCCCGGTTCATCAAAATGCACCTTGTAATATAAGACGGCTATCTCACCAGCTTCATTAGAGAAATTTTCACCTCTAATCAATTCATCGTCATGGGTGACCCGTGTGTCCGGCAGTATTTCGAGATAGGCTCCACCACTGCTGGTAGATGCATGGGATGAATCCAAATCAGGATGTGGTCCCGTAGAACGATCACCTTTCATCAAATACCAGGTTCTTTTTTCGTTGCGGTCTTGTTTGTAAAAATCCTCAGCTTCTACAGCCAGAATACCTTCAGTCGTTGTGTATACATTTTTACTTGAGCCGGAAATACCCCTTTCAGCACACCCACCGAGGATAAATGCCATGCAAACACATAAGATCCCGGACATCGAGTTGATGGTCATGATTTTGTATTTTGGACGATAACTATCCAGTCTTTATTCGGTCCTTCAGGAGGATTACCCAGGGATTGCATACCTGTTCCGGTAATCTCTCTGACAGTGCCATCTTGCCAGCTCCCACCGGTTCGGGGGTTAAACCATTTTATGGTATAATTCGAGTCCTGGTTATGGACATTGAGCTCTGTATCTCCACCTTTTTTTAACAGGATGAGATATATCTCACCTTCTTTAGCTAAACAATAATTCTCCTCAGAGGACAACAAGTCATTGTTTGCTTGCATTTCTTCTAGTGGAAAGTCATTTTCCGTAAAGAACTTTACACTAATCACGCCCATGTCCCAGAATAGATCCCGACTGCGATAATCCTGGCAAGTCAGGTCAGAATGTGGATGTTTGTATCCAAAATACCACTCAGTGCCCCATCCACCGGCAAGTAAGTGACCCCACAACCCATTGGTTCTGGCATTATAGTGTTCCGGATTCTCTTCGTCGGTTATGAGGGCATGGCTGGCATCACCTGGTTCGTCACAAGCTACTGCCCAGGTTTTTCCCGCAGCTGCAGATTGTTTGATGATCTCCTGGGTTCTTTTGTTAACAGTGTGGAAATCTGGCTTGGATGTCTGTAGTGATGCACCGGTCAGTTTGACATCTTTGCCGTAGAGAGGAGCATAATCAGCTCCGTGGTGGATTACCATGTGATGATGGTAAGGAGCAATATCATAGATATACTGAGAAAGCACCCGGTATTCTTCAGCGTATTTAGGCAGTGTAGCAGCACCATCAAAGCCGGCCCAATCACCAAATTCTTCACAGAGATTCCAGTTGAGGGCAAGATGGTGTCCAAATCGGGCAATTAATTCCCGGTAATAGAGCTTTGTCAAACCACCAATGCCACCAAAATCGAGCAGTCCCTGGTTCTCATATTCCATAGTTTTGAAATGGAGGAATAGTCCAATTGTCTGGGCATGTTCAAACACCACTTCCCATTGATCAAGTTTTGAACAATCAAAGCGGTCCCAGGTATCGTAATCTATATATGGAAATACATTTTGATCATCCCCTTCTATATTATTTGTCAAAAATGAAAAAGCATTCAGGCCCTTTGATGACAGATAATTAATGGCACCAATTATTTCCTTTCCTCTACCATCGGCCCAGGTGGGATCTCCTTCCTGCCAGTCTTCCAGATGGGGCTCCCAGGTTTTTACGAAATGATCTTTGTGTCCATCAGAAGCAAAAACTCCATCAAATCCAGTGTAAGCCAGAAAGTTTTCTGGGGCATCAGGACCGCATTTGATAAACCTTTCTCCAGTCTCGGCAAAATACAAATACCTTTCGCCCTTATATTGGAGGCGACCCTTTGCCCTGAAATCTTTACCGGTCTTGTCGGAAGGCCCAATTGTGATGGTTCCACTCACCCCATCCATATGCTCTCCGGTAGGAACGCCTTCGGTACGAGCTCTTATGGCTACCCATTTTCCCTTCTTAAATGCCACCGAGTACTCCCATGTCCCGGTCTCATCCGGACTAAAATGTACTTTCCATTTGTTACCCGAGGAGGCAGACGACATAGCTGCATTTCCGTCAGCAGCATAATATCCGGGCACCTTGTAAGTTTTTCCTGTAGGTTGATGATGGAAGGTGACATCCAAGCGGTAGTTGAGGAAGGGGTTATATTCGTCGGTTTCTGAGGTTTCCGGTCCCTCGAATGTCAATGTGATTTTATGCCACTTCTTTAGTTCACCACTAACTTCTGGATTCTCAGTGTAAACATGGGCAGATACTGTGAAGGAAAAAGCAAGGATAGCTGTTAAACCAAATAACTTGATGAATGCACTTCTCATGACTTTGTTGATTTCTCTTTTTGGTATTCGATCAATTTTGCTCGTGAAAGACTTATATGGTTTCTGAGTTCTTTTTCGGCAGCAGGGATATCCCGTTCGACTATTGCATGGATGATATTCATATGTTCAACCATGGTTTCCTCTGGAGGTCGAATCAGTCCGTATTGATATACGCGTTTATAGATGTTGCTGACTTCTGACATTTTCTTCAGTACCGGGTTGTCAGCAAGTTCAATGATCATATCATGAAAATTTTCGTCTGCCTTACGATACCTGGTGGTATTTATTTTCGAAGCATTCACAAACGGCTCGAATACCTTCTTAAACTTTTCCAGATCAGTGTCAGATGATCGCTCGATCGTTAGTCTTACCGCGATGGATTCAATAGCCTCTCGGCAATCGTAAACATCAATCATTTCCTGCAAGGACACCTTCTTAACATACATACCCCTTCTCGGAATACTCTCAACCATCATTTCGTGCTGGAGCTTCTGCAAAGCTTTTAGCAATGGTGTCCGGCTCACCCCGAGGTCCTGAGCCAGCTTTTCCTGCACTAGCTTCTGACCAGGTGACAACTCACCCTCTTCTATCATTTGCTTCAGTCGATCATAGACAGGTTTGCTTAGGTCACTGTGTTGAATGATCTTCTGCATAATGAATTCTGTATTTTGTATTCAAAAATATCATTTAGTTTCATATTTTCAACTCCTGATAAACATTGATCTCTGATTTATGGGTGAAGACTCCAGAACTCTTCCGTGAATCGGGGTTTAAATGAAAAATTACTATGAAAGAATACAATATCGCGGCAGTATATGGTGATGGCGTCGGCAAGGAAATTGTTCCTGCAGGAATGAACATCTTACAGTCAGTGGCTCAAAAGCATGGCTTTAAGTTGGCCTCAAAATCCTATTCGTTTGGTGCCGAATATTACCTGGAACACGGTTGTTTCCTGCCCGAGGATGGTTTGGAAAACCTTAAAGCATTTGATGCGATCTACTTTGGTGCAGTTGGACTTCCACAAGTAGATGACACGCTGCCATTCAAGCTTTTTACCAATTATATCCGGACTAATTTCAAGCAGTACGTTAACTACCGGCCAGTACATCTGTGGGATGGTATTGCCAGCCCGCTTTCGGCTAAGGGTAAAGACGACATTGATTTTGTCATTATCCGGGAAAATAATGAAGGTGAATTTGTTCAGTCCGGGCGTCTGATGTATCCTGATGACGCAGAGGGATTCGCCATAGATACCAGCATTTTTACCCGACCGGGTATTACCCGGGTAGCTCATTATGCTTTCAAGCTAGCCCGCAAGAGGAAGAAGCGATTGACGAACGTAACCAAGTCCAACACATTGATACATACACTGGCATACTGGGACAGGGTTATTGAGGAGGTTGCGGCAGAATATCCAGACGTGACTTATAACAAGATGTATGTTGATAATGCCTCGGCTAATTTCGTGTTACATCCTGAGTATTTTGATGTGATTTTGACCACCAATATGATAGGTGATATTCTTTCAGACCTGGGTGGAGCTATTATGGGAAGCCTGGGTCTGGGTGGATCAGGAAACATCAATCCCGAGGGAGAATACCCATCCATGTTTGAACCCATCCATGGCTCTGCACCGGATATTGCAGGACAAAATATCGCGAACCCCATTGGTCAGTTTTGGTCAGGAGCTCTGATGCTGGATCACCTCGGTGAGGAACGTGCAGCCAGGGACCTGATGAAGGCTATTCATGTAGTAACCTCTACTGGAATCCTTACCCGGGACCTGGGTGGCGAAGCTACCACCACGCAAGTGACAGAGACCGTGCTTGAGGCACTGAAGAGTTGATGATAGATCTCAGCAAATATATCATACATGATTTGTCCCACTCGCTGGATGACAAAATCGCTGGTTTCGCTAGCAAAGTGTCAAGGACTATTGAAAACGATGGGTGGAATGCAAAGGAACTTTCGATATACTCTCATGCCGGCACACACATGGATGCCCCGCTTCATTTTGGTATTACTAATCAAAGCATTGATCAGTATTCTCCAGAAGATCTGTTAAGCATTGCCTGGGTTGTTGATGTACATGTTAATCAATCCAAACAATTGATCGAACTCGATGATGTTGTAAGTCAATTGGAGGACATGAAAGATGGGGAAAGTATTCTTATTCGGACCAACTGGTCAAAGTTCTTTGAACGCCCAAATTTTAAATCCGATCTACCCAGGATAGGGGAGGACCTGGCTCGGTGGATGGTCCGGAGGAAAGTAAAGCTTGTGGGTGTAGAACCCTTGTCCGTTGCTGATGTGGAAAACCTGGAGGAGGTGACCAAAATTCATACAATCCTCCTAGGCGGTCAGGTCATCATTGTGGAAGGACTAAAAAATCTGGATAGAATTTCGAATCGCCGGGTTTTGCTGATCGCTTTGCCACTCAAAGTTGTCGGGGGAGACGGTGCCCCTGCCAGGGTGATAGCACTGGAAGACAGAGGGTATGAATGAGTTGATAAAATCATATGCGGATTTGGTACAAAATGCCAAAGGTGTGTCAATGTCGTTTTCCGAATCTGATTTTGCGCAAAAAATTCATAGCAAATACCAGGTAATTATTGTTCTGGATGACGATCCTACGGGAACTCAGACAGTGCATGACATTCCAGTCCTGACGGATTGGTCCATCCAAACTATCGCCGATGAACTGGACAGGGGGACTCTGTTATTTTTTATTCTCACAAACACACGTAGTCTTCCACCCGAAAGTGCTCGAAAATTAAATCAGGAGATATTGGATAATATTAAATCCTGTCTTGACACCAGAGACATAAACTGCCTTCTGGTTAGTAGATCAGACAGTACCCTGAGAGGGCATTTTCCTATGGAAACTGACATGCTCCTGCATACCTTTAAACCTGATCACGGTGTAGTTTTTTTGGCACCTGCCTTTTTTGAAGGGGGGAGATATACCATTGATAACATACATTATGTGAGAGAGGAGGAACAACTGATACCGGCAGCTCACACTCCCTTTGCTCGTGATAAAGTATTTGGTTTTAAGGCAAGTAATTTGAGAGAATGGATAGTAGAGAAGTCCGGAGGTCGGATCAAAGATGAAAAGATCCATTCCATTACTCTGATGGAACTTGAAAATGACCCAACTGATAAACTTACATCCAAAATCAATCATTTCAAGCCCGGAGATATTTGCATAATAAACGCCACACAGTATGATCATTTGAAAAAGGCCATTTATTGCATCATGTCTGGCAATATTGATCCAATTTTCAGAAGTGCGGCATCGTTGGTTGCAGCCCTTGTTCAGCAAACATCCGCGAAAGTGGATATTGGAAAATTATCATTGAATGAGGCGAGGGGTGGGTTAACGGTAGTGGGGTCTTATGTACCCAGGAGCAGCAGGCAACTCAAACACGTGATGGAACATACAGACGCTTGCTTTATTAAGATAGATGTTGCCGAGGTCGTAGAGGGTAGAGACCATTCGTTAGAACAACTTGTAGAGCAAATTGATGAGAATATATTCAACGGGCAAAATGTAGTGATCTACACCAGCCGAACTTTGATTGCCGGATCTGATTCGGCTGAAAATCTTCGCATTGGAATGGAGGTGTCAAAATTTCTGACCGATTTGGTCTCATCACTTAAAGTCATACCCAAATATATTATTGGTAAAGGAGGAATTACTTCCAGCGATCTGGCTACAAAAAGCTTACGAATAAGGAGGGCATGGGTTTTAGGTCAGGTGATAGCCGGAGTTCCTATGTGGCAATCCGGAGAGGAAAGTCAATTTCCCGGTATCCCATTCGTTGTTTTCCCTGGAAATGTAGGAAGTGATGCTGACCTGATGCGTGTTATTATGAAAATGGAATCCGAAAGCTGAGATGAAAATAAAAGGGCGGTATATTCTGGTAGCGGCTACATTTATTCTGGCTTTGATCCTGTATGTCGACCGGATCTGTATATCTGTAGCCAAAGATGCTATTTCAGGTGACCTGGAATTAAATGACAAAGCTATGGGGTGGGTACTTTCGGCATTTGCATTGGGGTACGCTCTGTTTCAGGTGCCCGGAGGCATGCTTGCTGACCGCTTCGGACCCCGTGTTATTCTCTCATCTATAGTTACCATTTGGTCATTTTTTACAGCCCTTACTGGCTGGGCGTGGAATTTAATTTCTTTGATTGTGGTGAGGTTCCTTTTTGGTGCTGGAGAAGCAGGGGCATTTCCCAACATGTCAAGAGCTATTTTTTCCTGGATTCCCCTGCGTGAAAGAGGTCTCGTCATTGGTCTGAATTTTTCCGGATCGAGGATCGGTGCCGCATTTGCTTTGCCATTTGTAGCCTGGCTGATTACCGCTTATGGCTGGAGGAACAGTTTTTTAATTCTGGGAGCTATTGGAATAGGGTGGGCTGTTCTGTGGTGGATTGGTTTTAGAGATCTCCCGGAAAACCATCCGAGAATCAGCCAGGAGGAAAAGGAAGAAATCATCTCTGGTCGGCAGGAGCGAGAAGAGGCGAAATCAATTGATTTGCCCCTGCGTGTACTTATGAAATCACGCAATATGAAAATAGCGGTGGTTCAATATTTTTGCAGCAATTTCACTTTCTTTTTTGCCCTGACCTGGCTCTTTCCCTATCTCAAGGAAACATATTCACTAAATACGATGGAAGCTGGTTGGTACACTACGGCTCCATTCCTGGCCGGAGCGGTAGGAAACTGGCTGTCGGGAGTGATGGTGGATCGAATCTATGTCCATGGAAAATGGAATCAATCACGGATTTATCCGGCGATGATTGGTTTCGGTTTGGCGGCTTTCGGGTTGATTGGCAGCATTTTTATGTCAACACCTTTGTCTGCAGTAGTGATGCTAAGTATTGCCATTTTGGGAGCTGATATGACCTTGTCACCTTCGTGGGCAATCTGCCTGGATATTGGAAAGGAACGATCAGGTACAGCTTCCGGCACCATGAATATGGCTGGCAATATTGGATCTTTTTTAACAGCATTGATATTTCCGTATTTATTGGCATGGACCGGATCTTCGGAATTCTTTTTTTATGTTGCCGGTGGTCTCAACGTCCTTGCCATGTTTTTGTGGTCACGAACGAAAGCTGATCAGGGCCTGGCATATTAGTATAATTTGGATCCCATGAATCCTTTAAATGTAGTTTGCGTTGGAGCTGGATATTTTGCCCGTTATCATGTAGAGGCATGGAAACGAATACCGGATGTACATATTGTAGGTATTTGTGACGAGGATTTGCAGAAGGCACAAAAGTTAGCTGCGGAGTTTGATGTCGAGAAGACTTATAATTCCATCGATAAGGTGTATGACGATGTGGATTTTGATATCCTGGATATCATCACACCACCATCATCTCATTATGCACTGTGTACCCAGGCAGCTGACCGTGGAAAACATATTGTATGTCAAAAACCCTTAACTCCTGATTTTGATAAATCTCAGGAGTTGGTCCAGAGAATGAACGATTCAAATGTTCGATTCATGGTCCATGAAAATTTTCGATTTCAACCGTGGTATCGTAAAATCAGATCACTTATTGAGGAAAAGGCCATTGGAGATGACATCTTTTCTATCAGTCATCGGATGCGAACAGGTGATGGCTGGTCTGAAAGAGCCTACCTGGACCGCCAACCCTATTTCAGGGAGATGCCCAGATTGCTGGTTTACGAAACTGCTATTCATTTTATAGATGTATTCAGATTTCTTGCTGGCGACATTATATCAGTTTTTGCCAAATTAAGAAGACTTAACCGGGATATTAAGGGGGAAGATTGTGGATTGATCCTATTTGATTTTGAAAATGGTTGTCAGGGCGTTTTTGATGGTAATCGTTACAATGAATCTCCGTCGTCTAATCCAAGATATACATTTGGAGAAATGCTAATTGAGGGATCTGGTGGATCAATAAGGCTGCATTCTGATGGGTCTATTTTTCAAAAGAAGTTGGGAGCAGAGGAGGTTGAAATTGAATACTGGCATGATGATGTGAATTTTGCCAGTGATTGTGTTTATTTCACCCAGGAGCATTTTATCGAATGCCTTAGGTACGGTAGAGATTTTGAGACAAACGGAAATGAGTACCTGAGAAACCTACAAGTGCAGGAAGCAGTCTATGTTAGTGCCCGGGAAGGGATAGTGGTGGAGCCGTAGGTGTGATCATTTGAAATCCATCATTTTAAATGAAAGAGAATGTTTGTCCACAGGATTGATACTACGTGATATGAATCGGTTATTCGAAGGGGTGAAGATGGTTTGTTATTGAGAAGCATTCGGTTTAAATAAATGTCAGGTTATTTGATGGCTGCCCGGCACTGAAGATAAGTTCTCATAATCCTGTCATCAGCTTTTTTGTTTATCAAGTGTTTTTTCCAGCTATATTTTCGAATAACTTTTTCGTAGTTCTTTAATAGACGATCTACATATAGTTGGAAGTCTGCTTCAGCCCGGATTCGGCTGCTGACCTTTTTGATGTTTTCAACACTATATTTGGATATTTCATCTGCCAACCTGTTGGATTCAATTTTATGAACCATGGTATTCATGCCAAAATTGTTCTCCCGATAATATTCAAAATTTTCGGGCACTACCATGCCTCCCAAACCACGAAAATCGCAAACGATAAGTGCGGCTCCTGCTGCCATTGATTCCATTGCGGCTTTGCCTTTAGCAAATACAATGTCGTATTGTACCAACACATCTTGGGGATTAGGAACCATATTTCCAAACTCCCTCCCGATAGCATGCAGGTTTAGGTTTGCTTTGTCACAGGCCTCTTTAATAGCAAGATAGTGATTGTCTGGTGTGGCATTGTTGCTAAATACCAATGCGGTTTTAGGAGAGGTCTCCAACTTGTTCTTCATGTAGAATTTTTGGGTGTCAACCCAATTCAGCATGGTCTCAACCAGTTGTGGGTTTATACCATGGAGAAGCACTTTTTGCCGGCAAATGATATCAACAGCAATGAACTTTATCACCCGGTTTGATTGTGGTGGTGTGTCTCCTCTGTACGTTCGGTCATGGACAAAATAAATAGCTGGTGAGTCACGAAAATGAGCCATGGCGTCCATGGTTGGAGTGAATTGATGTCCGTGAATGATGTCAGGTATCTGCGTCAGCTGATGTACATCATCACAGATATGAATGCCCCGGCTTTGGATTTCGTTGGCTACCTTCCCTAGTCTGGGAGAATACACTTCAACATGATGCCCTCTTCGTTTCAGTTCGAAAGCAAGATCCCGGATATATACTTCAGTCCCAGCATAATTATCCAGCCAAATGTTGGTAAGCAGTATTTTCATGGTTAGGAAATAAGGCTTGCCGGGTCAGCCATGAGCGTCTTTCCCAATGGCAACATATGCGCTTCAAAGCTGATTGAGGTTTTATACTGGCCTTGTTCCACTTTTGTTTTTCCATAAGTCTCATAATAGGGAGCTTCATTTTCCCAGTTAGTCAATTTATCCAGATCAGACACCGGCCTCAAACATTCTTTACTGAAAGCTTGCTTCCCATAATGTTTAAGGGCCCGTGAAACATCATAAGCCACCTCCTGATACCCCAGTGCAGCATTTATCTTGGCATTAAGCTCGTCATTACTCAAATGAACCATCCGGGCATCTCTTATTTCGTGTGTTCCAATCTGGTCGGGAGGAGCTTCAAGGAGAAAATCATAGTTTTTTAATAGATGCTTAGAATCGATCTGGAGGGCTTTCACCATAGTATTGATCATATATCGACAAAGGTCATGCGTGGGATTAAAACCTTCAATGGCATCACCAAATACCATGTCAATCTTACGATTCCGGAGATCTCGTATTATGTCCTTCATCACTTTGGTCAAAACGTCAGTGTTACGACTTAGAATCGTGTCATAAAATTCAATGTCAGTGAAGACCCCGACCATTTCCGAAGGTGTAGCACCTGTTTCGAGCAGGATTTTCATCGTGCTTTCGACCCGGGATCGTTTGTTATAACCCGATCCATCGGTGAGAATATAGACACGTGGCTTTAACAGTTGGAGAAATTTGTATACACGAAGTTCATGTCCTGGATGACCGATGATGAGAGCTGTACGTTCCTGCAAATCGAATAGTTTAGTTAATTTCTATTGAAGGTAGGTGATTCTCTGTTAGGGCCAGACCTGTTTAACAATGATTGCAGCCAATGACTTTTCCATTGAGTAAGACTTTTCGAATATTTTTCCGATTTGACTATTTTCGGGTACATCTCATGATGGCCATATCTCCCATGATCAGATTGAGGGTGTTTCCCTGCTCACTCACCGAGTAGGAATTGATTTTCTTCAGAGTCTCCAGAAAAAGATCTTCTCCGGTCATATCAGGACACATCTTGCGTGTTACCGCCAGATTGGAGTCAATACTGATTTGCTGCCCATCCATGGAAAAATTGCCGGTAAAATTATTGCAGCCAGTCAGTCCGGCGACTTTACCTTCACCGGAATCAAACGTGATATTTGGTTTAGACCTGGGATATAACTCATCGAGTGTACCGGGTGTGTTCAGTATATAGTTGATTTCCCAGTTGCCATCTATTAAATTCAGTCGCATATTGTCAGCTTGATTCGTAATTGTATTTGAATCGTTACTACCGCAGGAAAGGATGAACGAGGAGATGACAACTAATGTCCAATAAATCTTCCGTTCCATTTGGGATGCATCTTATTAGCTACAGCAATTTAGTTAAAAGATGTGTTGAAAATCAATTTGAAAGATTGGATTTTAAAAATTACCCAAAGCCCAAAGCCCAAAGCCAATAAGCCAATCAGCCAATAAGCCAACAAGCAATACTTCAACTCCACCAGACTTCCCCCTCTAACAAATACTTTTCCTTGATCAATTCCTCATTGAGATCAATCCCAAACCCGGGTCGGTCACTTAATTGAATGTGACCGTCGACGATCATATCCTTATCATATCCGAGTATATCAGGATCTCCATTAATGCCTTTTCCGTTTCTATTGATGGGATTTGAAATAAACGCTTCATGTGCCACGAACTCACGGACTGAAGCTGCAAAATTGGCAGAAGCAATAGTGGCTATCGGGCCGGCTACATTGTGGGTACAGACCGGGATGTAGTACAGTTCGGCAAGGTCGGCAATCTTCTTGGCTTCAAGGAGGCCACCTGCCATCGAAACATCTA
>JAUILF010000444.1 GCA_030433135.1 Bacteroidia bacterium
AAAATATACCGCTGTTCAAAGCTTGACCTTCGACCACCATGAAAACAGGTAGGCATAGAAGTCTATAGGCGCAACCTTTAGTCAACTCAGACCTTGGACGAGCGAGAGCAGGAACACGCCCTTACATGGCTCAACATTAATGTGCTTGTTCCCAAAGCTGCGCTTTGGGTTGTTAGAACCAAGCCTTTCAGGCTTGCCTGTCACCGCAAATCAGAGAGTTTTGCCCATCAAAGATCGACACTTCAAAAACGAAAGCTAGACAATCCCCAAGGGATTGAATGTTTATGGCTCACGCAATGTATTACCATACGACTCCGAAGGATGTCGAATATGTAACACCATGAGTGATTTAGTAAGGATCAATGTGAGTAGGTCTATCAGTGAAGCAGATCACTTACCAGGCCTGAAAGGTCTGGACCTCATAGAATGGGGCAACGCCCCATTTGAGTAATGTCTGCAATGGTGGCCTGTAAGGTCACCTTCAACATGGATGACATATAGTTATAGTACCAACCTTTATACATCGAAATGCCAGTCTAAATCAAAGGCCATCCCCGCACCCCATCATTTAAAGACATTTACTATCTTTCCCCTTCGAATTGAGATTAGAGAGATGAAAAGAACAACTTATATACTATTCGCAGTAGCCATGTTGGCTCTGGTAAGCTGTGGTGGTGGTGCCAGCGAAAGCACAGATTCTTCTTCCAGCGCGGGAACGGCATCTTCAGCTCCTGCGGAGGAAGCTGCTCCGGATGGACAAAAAATATTCCGAACCTACTGTGTGACCTGCCACGGACTGGATGGTAAACTTGCTCTCAATGGAGCCAAGGACCTCACCGTATCCGAAGTGCCGCTGGAGGAGCGCATTGTCCAGGTAACGGAAGGAAAAAACCTGATGACACCTTTTAAAGGCATTCTTTCAGAAGAAGAAATTCAGGCAGTTGCTGAGTACACCATGACTCTAAAGCAATAATATGCATATACTGGGTTTGATGTCTGGAAGTTCTCTGGATGGCCTTGATATGGCTTACTGCCGGTTTGAACTCAAAAAAAAACACCAGTAAACATTCATTGGGAGCTGCTGGATTGTCAGACTGTTCCCTACCCCAATCACTGGGCTGATTCTCTGGAGTCAGCAACTATACTGGATGGACGTGGCTTGTACCTTCTGGACCATGCTTATGGCGAATTTGTAGGCGAGCTTTGCGAAGAATTCTGTAGCCGAAATCAGCTTAAACCAGATCTGATTGCCTGGCATGGCCATACGGTGTTTCACGACCCGGAACAACATGCCACCTGCCAGATAGGGCACGGTGCTTCATTGGCTGCCGTTACCGGCAGACCGGTAGTCTGTCAGTTTCGGAACATCGATGTTGCTCTTGGAGGCCAAGGTGCACCCCTGGCACCCCTGGCTGATAAACATTTGTTGCCAGGGGCAGATTGCTACATCAACCTGGGAGGGATCAGTAATCTCTCCTACCGTGAAGGAAACCAGTTTATTTCTTTTGATGTAAGCCCGTGCAATCAGATCCTGGATCGTCTGGCAAAGCAATTGGGGATGCCCTACGATGACCGGGGTAGAGAAACATCCCGGGGCAAGCTCGATGTCGACTTGCTAAATCAACTAAACCAATGGCCCTATTACCGGAAGACCCCACCCAAGTCCCTGGACAACGGACAGGTAATACGCGAGTTTTGGCCCTTCGTAAATGAGAGCAGTATCTCCGTCCGGGACAAACTCCGCACGATGACTGAGCACATAGCATACCAACTCGCTGAAGTGATCAAGCAAGCTTTTGAAGATCAGCCTGTGACTCTGGCCATTACCGGAGGAGGTGCTTTTAACCACTACCTGCTAGAGTGCCTCAAATCACAGCATACAGGTCAGAATATTGAGATCCTATCTCTATCAGAGGAAATAATCGCTTTCAAGGAAGCGGCCCTTATGGGGCTGATGGGATTTTTCTATCACCAAAGAATACCCAATGTGTATCAGTCTGTAACCGGTGCCTCCACCGATCACATTGGTGGGAGTCTCTTTCAGGGCTGGAAAAACCCGTTAATACCAGTTTATGGATAAAACACGGAAAATTCTGGTCACCGGTGGTACGGGTTTTATCGGCAGTTATATCCTGCGGGATCTTTTACAGGCCGGGTTTCAAAAGATATTTGCTACCCATAGAAAAGAAAGCGAAATGTCGCTGGTGGATGACATTGTGGAGCAAATCGAATGGGTTGAGATGGACATCCTCGATGTGGTGGGTCTGGATATGATTGTACCAGAGGTAGATATGATCATTCATGCCGCTGCCCTGGTCTCATTCAATCCGGCTGATCGGGATCAGCTTATGAAAATCAATGCGGAAGGAACCGCTAACCTGGTCAATGCCGCCCTCGAATGGAATGTCTCAAGGTTTATTCATATCAGCAGCATTGCGACCATTGCATCCGGAAGTCCAAGACCACTTGTCAATGAAGATGATACCAGAGAAAATTCCAAACACGAATCGTACTATTCCATTTCCAAACAAAAAGCGGAGATGGAAGTATGGCGAGGAGGAGGTGAAGGACTTTCTATAGCGATACTGAACCCTTCCGTTGTGTTGGGCAGTGGCTTTTGGAATAAGGGCAGTGCCAGCATGTTCAGACAACTCGAGAAGGGAGTACCATTCTACCCCACTGGTTCCAGTGGATTTGTCGATGTAAGGGATGTGGCAGCAGCGACCGTAAAGCTGGTAAACAGCAATATAGAAAACGAACGTATTATCATTTCGGGAGAAAATATGACTTACAGGGAAATGTTTGCATTGATCTCCGAGGGTTTACAGGTGAAAAAGCCCCGCATGGCTCTAAATCCCATCCTACGTGAACTGGGTTTATGGATGTTTAAAATCCGGGGATGGTTCTCCAGTGATGCCAACCTGGTTTCGCGATCCTCCCTGAGGAGTGTCTCACATCAAGTATCTTTTGACAACACCAAATCTCTTGATTTACTCGGCATGGAATATAAAGACATCCGGCAAACCGTGTCGGAAACAACGACTCAATTACGGGAGGCCGCCAATGACGGGTATCCACCGAGGTATCTGCCAATTGAGTAGCACTACATTTCACATTAATAGCTGGACTTATAGGTAAACAACTGCCTGATAATTAGGTACATATTTGTCTTTTATGACATTTATTAAATAGGGTTATCACTGCAAATTATGCTAGGTTTAGTAGTGATAAATACCTAATTTAACTAGTCACTCGTCACAAATAAGGGTAGAGATGAACGAGGGGTCCTTTTGCCGGTACCAGGTGTGAAAACCCGCACCTGATAGGGTGGGTCCTACGGTACCAGAGGCGTAAGAACTAACTCCTGCTTTATTCTATTCTGTTTCGGGGAAACACTATTACGGGGATCATATTAATGGAACCAGCCAGTTGATTATTGCAGGAATAAAAAATCAAAAAAGATGACTTTAGAGACAAAGAATATCAGAAACGTTGCACTCCTGGGGCATTCCGGAAGCGGTAAGACCTCTTTTGCAGAGACCATGCTGTTTGAATCAGGTGGAATTTCCAGAAGGGGTCGAATTGAGGATGGTAACACCACTTCAGATTTTACCAACATCGAAAAAGAGCGGGGAAGTTCGATATTCAGTACTCTGATGCACGCGGACTGGCGAGGAAATAAGATCAATATTATAGATACTCCGGGTCTTGATGACTTTGTGGGTGAAGTTATTTCGTCTCTCAAGATTGCCGACACTGCCCTGATGCTGATCAATGCCAAGTCAGGTGTTGAGGTCGGAACCGAGCTCATCTGGGAATATATCGAACGTTTTGAATCTCCTGCCATCTTTGTGGTAAACCAGGTCGATCATGAAAAAGCTGATTTTGACAAGAGTCTCGAACAGATTCAGCAGCGATTTGGCAACAAAGTACTTCCTTTTCAATATCCCCTCAATCAGGGTACTGGATTTAATACCATTGTAGATGCCCTGCGCCTGACCATGTATGTGTTTCCGGAAGATGGTGGCAAGCCAGAGAAAAAGGATATCCCTGACAGTGAAATCGGTCGTGCCCAGGAAATGCACAATCAACTGGTGGAAGCTGCCGCTGAAAACGATGAAGAATTGATGGAGCGCTTTTTTGATGAAGGCTCCCTGACAGAAGAAGAATTGGCCCGGGGGCTTACTATTGCGCTTGCAGCCCAGGAAGTTTACCCGGTGTTTTGTGCGTCAGCCTTAAATAATATGGGTAGTGGAAGAATCATGGGCTTCCTCAATGATATTGCACCCGCGCCTAGCGACCGGCCTCCTGCCAAATTGAAAGATGGCTCAACACTGGAATGTGATGCTAATGCCGACCCCAATCTATTTGTCTTCAAGACCATGTCAGAACCTCGAATCGGTAATGTCAGTTACTTTAAGATGTACAGTGGCAGGCTTAAA
>JAUILF010000044.1 GCA_030433135.1 Bacteroidia bacterium
TCGATATTACTTACAAATACTCTTAACAAAGCCTTAAATTCCGTCCATATTGTGAACAGCTCCTGATCTGACATGGATGTAGTCATTACCGGTATTCGTGATTTTATTTTTTCTTTCAAGGCATATCTGACTGTGCCGGCCTTCATCAGAGATAATCGTCTTTGGTCGGGATTTGAAAAAAATGCACTGGTTCTGCTGGGTGTCTGTCTCCTGGGACTAATATTAGGGCTCTCGTTTATCAGGACCATTCTTCAATGGTGGTCTGATCTCTCGATTCACTCTGTGTCTGATGTGGGAATTGAAGCTGCCAGCCTGGTAGGCGACATTGCTTCGACAGGATATAACACATTTTTCAACGGTGCATACAAATATATAATCCTGATCCTTATGGAATTACTGATTTTCCATATGGCTATAAGGACCAATGAAATCCTGACAGGTACTAAGGAAGAACTCACGCCAAAAATATTTGTACAGGCACAGATTAGAATGCTCAAAGTGTCGATTTTCGCTTATGTAATGGAACTCATAGCTACCATTATTCTGGGAGTTATTCTTGGTATTGCAGGTCTCAAATTCCTGGATACTCCCCTTTCATTCATCATTGAATGCTATTTCCTGGGATTCCTGTTAATAGACAATTATAATGAGATCAACAAGATGGGTATCAGAGACAGTTACAAACATACCCTTCACTACCCCGGAGCCTCCATTGCGATCGGTTTTGTTTTGTACATCTTGCTATTAATTCCTTTGATTGGTCCGGTAGTCGCTCCCATGACCGGAGCCATTGCTGCTACTCTGATCATGCATCAACTAAGCAAACGCAATGATGGAGATCCACTGACTCAACCCACCTATCATTTTCGTAGAAGTGAATAGATCGTACTTCTAAAATCCACCGAGGATTTTCTTTTTTTCTTGTTCAAAGTCACTTCTACTTAGTTCACCCGATTCCAACCGGTTTCCCAGTAACTCTAGTCTTTCCAATGGTGAGAGCTCGAGTATATCCACGTTTTTTTCAATTGAACTTCGTGGCGGGAGAGAAGGAGTCAAATCAAAATGGTGGGCCTTGATGGTGTGAAACTGTGGTTGAGTTCTGAAGTACTTGAGAGCTTTGTCCCTCCTGATTCGATCCAGGTCATCAAATCCATAAGACAAAGCCTTGTCCAGGTGCAAGAAGGCAGATTGAGCATCTTTTTGGAGAGAAAAGCAGCAAGCCAGATAATAGTGAGCAACGGGGTTATCGGGCTCCTCAACCAATAGCGAATCGAAAAGCTGTACTGCTGCGGATATGTTTCTGCTCTCGTATTGACGCAGGGCTGATTTCATAAGGGCAAATGAGCTTGGAGCCACCTGTTCCTCGGATTTTTTCCTGCGCCTTTTTCTCCTTCTCCGTTTCCTACCCGTTTTTTTCATTTTCATCCTGCCATCTACAAATGTGGCATAGTTGTACTTCTCATCAAATTCAAGACGGGGCATGACAAAAAACAGGATGGCATCGATAAGGGCAACGATCCAGACAATAGCCACGATAGGAGCGTCGGCCTCGATAGACATCATGATGGTGACGGCAGTAGCTGCAAAATAAAGAATCCCTTTCCATTTTTGTCCCAGATAGAATCGATGCACACCAACCGTTCCAAAAAACAAGGCGAGAAACCCGGCAATAATCTTTGATTTGCCCAGGTATCTGACATCTTCTTCAGGATAATCTGTAGCCGGTTCTGGTAATGGAGTTGAGATATGCTGCTGCTGCCGGGGAACATAAAGACCACGGTTGGTGATGCCATAGATCCCCATTGCTACCGGAAGTTCCTCTACCATATGATCTTTAATCGGCATGGCAGTCAACCAGCTGTGGTTTTTAATGTCATCATATACTTTGCCCGAGATATAGATGGACCTCGGTGGTGCGAGTCGTTGAATCTTGGCAGCTATACTTATCCCTTCACCGTAGGCACCGGCTTCATCATACATGATCTCGCCACTGTGAATTCCAATCCTCAACGGGATTTCAGGCTCTTTGCCGAGTTCAACCTGAAGACGATAGGCGCACTCCACGGCTTGTGCAGCACTGTCAAAAATGCTCAGTGTGGCTTCTCCCATTTGCAGGATCAGATTTCCATCATGTAATTCATGTGCCTCACCAAGTACCTTCATATGCCTTTCCCGTACTTTTTGTGCTAGTTCCGGATTGTGTTGCAGCATATATGAAAAGCTGGCAATGTCCGTGTACATGATTGCAGCTAATTGTCTCCTGGTGGCCATCCCAACATTGTTTCCTTCAAAAATACATTAGATTTTCACTTCTCTTCGATCACTGGTAGACATCAGCACGCACTTCATCTAAAAACATGGTTCAATTGGTGCTATTTTCTATCCAATAGCCCGTTCGAATCAAACATATTAAAAAAAATGCGATAGCGTTATCCTTTGGCAAGCAATTTGCTGTGATTTATATTATATAAATTGATTATATGATAAGGAAATGCCTCACGACTTCTGATTTGATCAACAGTGGAAGGTTTTCAGTTTTGATTTTAGTGGTAACACTCATCGGAAACCTGCAATTGGGATGGAGCCAACCCTGTGATACTGTCGAAAGCAAGTTGGATTGGAAGGCGGTAGAATGGGTGGATGGTCAGAAAAATGGCACTTTGCGTATCGATACCGATAATGGGGATTCGGTTTTACTCTTTGTGAGTATCAGTACCTTTGCCAGGGGTACTTTCAATGCCTTTGGTATCAGTACACCTTATATTGACGGACGCCGGCAGTGGCATCTGGGCAAATCCTATGATTTGGGTGTCATGTTTGATCCTATGCCCGGTCAGGATCGCTCAGAAGTGTTCATTGATATTCGGTTTTCCCGTCCTGTCTCCTGTCTCTCATTTGAAGTTTCTGACATTGATGCTTCAGGAAGCAGGAGAGACAGCATCATGATCACAGGCAATAGTGGAAGAAAATTACCAACCCTGACCCGTTTAAGTAGCTTAAGTACGGTCGGAGTTCGTGGCCATACAGCGAGTGCTCTTGGATATCCTTCAGGTCCTACCAGGAGTGGTTCATCGTTACAGGACCAGGACGCAGGAACAGTTTCAGTAGAGTTTGGATCTGATATTATTGAAACTGTGTCTATCGTCTATTTCGAAGCATCGGATGAAAAGGATCCCGGAGGTAGAGGAATTGGTGTTTTGGGAAACCTGGTTTTTGATCAGGTTAAACTGGATCCATTAACAATAGTGGAATATACCATTGATAAGGATGACGAATGCCTTCCACTGCTCAAGCTGGAAACTCAATATGAATACAATCTGGATGAGTACATTGTAGAGTACAGTTACGACGGACTTAACTATGCAGAGGCATACCGCTTTAATGCACACAATTCATACGTGCAAAACAACCGATATGCGGAGGCAATTCCCCGGAAGCTAAATAATGAGAACTATTTCAGGATAAGTGGTAAAAGTAAATATGGAGAGATTTTCCCATTGGATATGGTATCTGTCACGGGCAGCGACTGCTATAATTTTACCTACGTAAATATATACCCTAATCCTTCTTACAAGGATTTTTTCTTTGTGGAAATCGAAACCAGCCGACCCCAGGAAACCGACATCGTTGTGTACGATCAATCGGGTAAGCAAATGCTCAAAACCCGCCATGAACTTAAAAAAGGCAACAATTGGTTAAAAATCAGTTCCAAATCATTCACACCTGGCGTATATCATGTCAGATTCGCTGCTGGCGATGAAATCGTTAGTAGGAAAGTCAGTATTATTTAAGGTATTACCGGGACTTTTATTCGAGTAACGAGTTAGCAACCAGCTCCATACCGCGTTGTGCTTTTTCTTTGATCATATGCAGTCTGCCGGGATTGACACGGGACAAAGCATCTGAAGGATCGGGATCGATATAATATACAGGTACAGTATCTCCGACAAACTGGTAGAGACCTGCAGCCGGATATACCAACAAGGATGTACCTATGATGAGGAGGATGTCGGCGGACTCAACTATAGGTATTGCTTTTTCAAGGTTCGGTACTTCTTCACCAAACCAGACAACATGGGGTCGCAGTTGAGACCCTCTCGGGCAAAGATCACCCCATTGTATATCTTGCCTGCATTCGTATATGGTGTTTGGGTCACAGGTACCCCGAACTTTGAGCAATTCCCCATGCAGGTGTAGCACATCACTGCTACCGGCCCTTTCATGCAAATCATCCACATTTTGAGTCACAATAGCAACCTCAAATGATTCCTCCAACTCTGCTAACTTGTAATGGGCCTGGTTGGGCATGACGGTGAGCAATTGTCTTCGGCGCTGATTGTAAAAATCCAATACCATTTCAGGGTTTGCCTGCCAGGCAGATGGAGTAGCAACATCTTCCACTCTATAGCCATTCCACAGTCCATCTTGGCCCCGGAATGTGGCCAATCCACTTTCAGCACTTACTCCGGCTCCCGAAAGAACTACTAGTTTTTTCATTTATCCCTGATTACCCAATAGATAGTTCCATTGCCTGGTCCGGGTTTACCATCAATCTTTCTGAATCTTACAAATGGCCTTACCAATATGATCAATGATATCCGTGGCGATAAGGGAGTACTCCCCGATTTCTTCTGTAGCCAGATCACCCGATAAACCATGGCAATATACGCCAGCCAGGCAAGCCAGGACCGGGTCATGCCCCTGGGCGAGCAGACCTGTGATCATACCAGCCAATACATCACCACTACCGGCGGTGGCCATACCCGGATTACCTGTAGAATTGAACCAGGCTTCTCCCGCCGGAGTGGTCACACAGGTATGAGCACCTTTAAGGGCAATGACAATACCATAATCCATACTGGCTTTACGCTGTTGCTCCAACCGATCAAATGAATTGGATGAGTTGCCAAATAGTCTCCGGTACTCTCCCGGATGCGGAGTAATGATCGTGTTCTCTGGTAGCCGGCTTAACCATTCCGTATGTGATGCCAGGATATTGATAGCATCGGCATCAAGCAAAAGTGGTGCCTCACATTCGGTGAGAATCTTCTCTAATCCATCGGTGGTCACTTTCTTTTGCCCCAGACCACAACCTATGCCTATGGCCTGGTATGTTTCTGCCTCTCTCCGGCCTGAATACCAGTATTCGTGCTCATCGATCTCGACCATCGCTTCCGGTATTCCGGTCTGGATGACCGAATAGGCATACTTGGGAATATGGACGGTCAATTTACCAACACCGGACCTCAGACACCCCTTGGCTGCCAGTAGTGCTGCCCCGACTTTTCCATAACCGCCACAAATCAGCAGTGCGTGACCAAAGGTTCCTTTATGATCAAATTTTCTTCGATGACGGAATGCTTTTCTTGCCACTGAGTGGGTGATCAGATGGTTTTTTGTCGTCAGCGATTCAATCTTTTCAGGATGAAGACCGATGCTCAGCACCTCCCATTCACCAACGGAACGATGATTTTCTGGCATAAAGAAAGCCAGTTTGGGATGCTGAAAAGTAAGGGTCACATCTGCCTGGATAGTTGGAGAGCTGGTAGGTTTATCAGCAAACAGACCACTGGGAATATCCACAGAGATGATCTGGTTTGGTGTGTTATTGAGCTGGTCGGTGACCTTAGCCCAGTAACCTTCAATCGGTCGGCTCAGTCCACTGCCGAAGATAGCGTCCAAAATAACAGAAGAGGGTTCTATGGGGGGTATTTGGTCTCCACTCCTCACATGATAAGTATGGAGCAGGGAGGATTGAGGTAACTTTTCCAGGTTGCTTCTGAAATCCATGCTGGTGTTGTCAGAGATTTCAAGAATAAAGAGATCCACCCGGTATTGCTGTGATACCAGCATACGGGCAATTGCCAGTCCGTCACCACCGTTGTTCCCCGGACCACAAAAAATGCTAAAGTGTTTTTCACTGTCAGCCATGTTGTTGATAATCCAGTCTACCAGCTGACCCGAAGCCCTTTCCATCAAGTCGAGAGAGGATATGGGTTCATTTTTGATCGTGTAGTCATCGAGTTCACGAACTTGACTGACATTAAAAATTTTTGTCATAGCAACCTCGTATATGTTAAATGCATATATATGGATTATTGCCCTTCGTGACTACTTTCAAGCATTAGAATTTATATTATTCTCGATATGTAAATTGCCCATCCAGAAATGTTAACACTTTACGTTTAAGAATATAGGTTAAAGTATTAAATCTTTTATGCACATATGTGCTTTAGATCTACATTTATGATAGTACCTATGAATATTATACACCTTGAAACTTTTTCAGATAAATATGCCTATTAGCTTTAATATGGTATAGTTATTGCTAACAAATTATAAGTAACCAAAAACATTTACGCCTTGGACAGAGTTTTACCGAACACTTTAGTTCCGCTTGTCCTATTGTTCTTCATGTTGGGAAGAGTGGGCGCGCAGGATATTCATTACTCGCAGTTTTACAATGCTCCTGAGATATTGAATCCTGCTTTAACCGGGATCTTTTACGGAGATGTCCGCTTTATGGGACACTATCGCAGACAATGGGAGAATGTTCCAGTGGACTACCTCACCTTTTCCGGAACATACGACATGAAGCTTTATCCCAAAAAGAGCAAGAACAACAACTTCTTTGGCCTGGGCATTAATTTCAATTACGATAATGCCGGCTTTTCCAAACTGGCACATTCTAATTTGCAACTGGGTGGTTCCTACAGTATGGAACTTGACAAAAATATATTTCTTACTGCCGGTGTGCAGGTAGGATTTTCAAATCGTAACTTCAAGGAAGGAGATCTGACCTTTAACAATCAGTATGATGACGCTTTGTCGATGTTTGATCCGACTCTGCCAACGGGAGAAGACTTTGACAACACATCGATATTTTATGCTGATGTATCGGCGGGGTTAAATCTTCGAATGCAAAAGGAGAACAGAAGAACCAAACTGGATCTGGGGGGAGCCATATATCATATTAATCAACCCAGGCAGGAATTTTTTGATGATAGTGATAGTAAATTACCTGGACGATTTGCGGTTTACGCATTGGGAGCTGTCAAATTATTTGAAGCCATGGATTTATTGGTGCGGGGAACTGCTCAATTTCAATCCAGTTACAGGGAATATGTACCTGGAGCTTCCATACAGATATGGCTTGATCAGAGAAGGGGAAGAGAGTTGGCTTTTCAGGCAGGATGTAATTTCAGACTTAATGATGTCACGGATGCCATTATTCCAACCGTTGAGTTGCATTACAGAACGCTGGGAGTTGGTTTTAGTTGGGATGTTAATGTTTCAGATTTTCAGATTGCTACTGAAGACAAGGGTGGACCTGAAATCTGGGTTTCATATCGGATAGTAAAGGTGAAACCATTGAGTCAGTTTAAAACTTGTCCTATATTTTAGAAACGAAGCAGCTTCGATGAATAACATAAGAATCACATTAACCGGTTTGTTGCTGATAGCTGCCATGACAGTGCAGGGCCAGACTCGTCAGGCTTTTCTGGATGCTGCAGAGGCTTCGTTCGCAGAGAAAGACTATTATTCAGCACTTCACTACTATAAAAATGTTCTCGAGTTTCGGGAGGATATTGCTGTTTTATACAAAGCTGCTGAATCAGCCCGAATGTTTAACTCGTACCGACATGCCGCTGATTACTATCAGCAGGTAGTAGATCTGGAAGAAAACATGGAGTACCCCCTGGCCACATATTGGCTAGGTGAAATGCAAAAGAGGTTGGGTAACTATGACCAGGCCAAGGAGGCGTATCAGCTCTATCTTTCCGAAAACCAACTTGACAACCCATATTATACCGAATCAGCCACAAGACAAATCGATGATTGTGACTGGGCCATTTCTCAAGCTGATTCTGTTAGAGGTTATGTATCAGTTGAACATTTGGGTTCAAATATAAATACCCCATTTTCAGAGTATGGTCCGGTGCAGTTGGGGGATACCTTGTATTATTCCTCATTGCGCTTTCCCTTCGAAAATGATGATCATAAACCGGAACGAATATTTTCAAATGCCCTTTGGTCCATAAAAGGTGGAGAGGGCATTCAGTTTGATCCCGAATTTAATGATCCCGGAATGCATACCGGTCATGTTGTTTTCACAGAAGAAGAGGACCGGGTATACTATACAATTTGTGAGTATCAAAACCCTACGGAGATCAGGTGCGATATCTATTACCGGGATATTGAAGATGGTGCTTTCGGTGAACCGGTTAAACTACCGGGTACCATTAATGATAGCTCATACACCACGACTCAACCGAGCATTGGACTTGATCCGGTAAATGGTGATCCTGCTTTGTATTTTGCCAGTGATCGCCCCGGTTCGAAAGGTAAACTTGATATATGGTATAGCGTCATAGGTGATGAGGACGAATTTGGTGAGCCCGTCAACCTGATGCCTATCAACACCATTGAGGATGATATCACTCCATTTTACCATAAACCATCTCAGACACTGTATTTCAGTTCTATGGGATATCAGGGGTTTGGTGGTTTTGATATCTATAGTGTGTACACTCATTCTTTGGTCGATCCTTATATTGAAAATCTGGGCCAGCCGGTAAACAGTAGTTATAACGATCTTTATTTCTTTCTTGGCGAGCAGGAAGACACAGCCTTCTTTGCTTCTAACCGTCAGGGATCGATGTACCTGGAAGAGGCTGATGAAGCTTGTTGTAATGATATTTACAAGGCAGCCTTTGCGGATCTGGATATAGATCTGATTGCACTCACTTTTGATGCTGCTACCCAGGAAGACTTATTGGGTACGACGGTTACCCTTTTGGAGATCAATGGTGATGAGACCATTATCGACCAGCAAAGCGCAGAAAACACCAATCGATTTGAGTTTCCACTGGATAGAAACCGGAGTTATCGTGTCATTGCGACCAAACCGGGCTATTTCCCGGATACGGTTCAATTCAGTACCCGGGGAATCAATTCATCCCAGGAAATCGTAAAGAGACTTTACCTGCGATCTGAGAGTCTGGACCTGCAAATTGCAGTCTGTGATAATGAAACTCAGGAACCTCTTAGAGGAGCCACCATTCAGCTTCTTGATCTTTCTGATCCCAGTAGTGAAACCATCGCCCAGATTAATGAAGATGGCAACGTATTTGACTTTCCACTGGATCGAAACAAGAGCTATCAGGTTATAACTTCCAAGCGGGGATACAGGCCCGATACTATGTTGATCAACACTACGGACATCCCGGATAATGTTATTTCCCGAAGAGTATGTCTGGATCGTGGAAACCTGGAAGATTACCTACCGCTGGCATTGTACTTTGACAATGACAATCCAAACCCAAGGACATACTACAGGACCAGCAGAAGAACGTACGATGATACGTATCCTCCTTACATGGCGAGAAAAGAAGAATTCAAAACGGAATTTACGGAGCCTCTGGTAGACGAAGCCAGAGCTGAAGCTGAGGATGATATCGAACGTTTCTTTGAGTATCAGGTGAGAGAAGGAAGGAACGATATGATCTACTTCATAGAAACCCTTTCCGAAGAGATCGATAAGGGTGAGAACATCGAAATTGTTATACAGGGCTTTAGTAGTCCAAGAGGACCATCCGCCTATAATGACAACTTGAGTAGCAGACGGATCAGTACGATTATTAATCAGTTCAGACGATATGCTGATGGAGCACTTATTGATGCCCTGGAGGCAGGTACCCTGACGATAGTTCAGGAGCCATTAGGTGACACGACTGCCCCGATTTATGTTAGTGATGAAATGGATGATGCCAGAAATTCAATTTTCAGTGTTCCGGCATCACGGGAACGACGAATTGAAATCATTGATGTAAGAAGATCAAACGATTGAAAGTAAGATGACGAAGCTTTTGCAACGTATAGAAGAATACCGGGATAATATGAAAGCTCTAGCGGGCTTTATAGCCATCATTTTGGTTATGCTTGTCCCCGCCACAACATTTGCCACACATACAGTTGGGGGTGACATCACCTACCGGTGCCTGGGAAATGATCAGTATGAAATCACGGTTTATTTTTACCGTGACTGTTTCGGTGGTAGTCCGGAAGCTGAATTTGATGATCCGGCTTCCATAGCCATATTTGATGCGCAGAACAACCTGCAGGTCCAACTTGGCCAATTAGGACAGCTGTTGGTTCCCTTTAACGAGGATGATACAGTAAGTATAACCAGTGATTGTTTTGACCACGAAATGGGAGAAATTTGCGTACATCGTACCATATATCAGGGAGTCGTCGAGCTGCCTTTTATTCCCGGAGGTTACAAGTTGGTGTATCAAAGGTGTTGCCGAAATGGTGCTATTGCAAACATTGTGGATCCTTTACAGACAGGTGCTTCATTCATGACTGAGATCAGTGAGACTGCACTGGCGTCATGCAATAGCTCTCCGATGTTTAATGAGTTTCCACCGATTTTCGTTTGTCTGAATGAACCAATCAATTTCAGCTCACATGCCAATGATGCTGATGGTGACTCACTGGTATATAGCCTTGCAACTCCACTTATGGGAGCATCTTTTGCAAATCCGATTCCTCAACCTGCAAGAAAGCCACCCTATGATGAAATACTCTGGAGGGCGCCATACGGTCTGGATGACCTGATGGGCAATGCAGATGACCCGATTCGAATAGATCAGGATGGGGTTATAACTGGTACACCCATCATTACCGGTGCATTTCTGGTGGGCATAAAGGTGGACGAATATCGTGATGGTACCTTGATCGGATCAACCAGGCGTGACTTTCAATTTAACGTGGTTGACTGCGAGGGAGGGCCCGGCTTTATTTTTACCGGATTTGATGTTAATCCTACCGGCGTATGTGTTGATCAGGCTGATTTTGAAGTACTTGATAATTCTATCGGTGTACCTGATGATGCCATCTATTTTTATACAATTAGCACCAGTTTGGGCGATACTTTCCGTCTTGATGGGAAAGATGTTGAGTTCTCTGTCAATGGTGAACAGACGGTAACAATCACTCAGGAGGTTGATATTGATTCGACTTGTGTTGTGGTCAAGTCACAGTCATTCCTGGTAGATGTAATTGATGATGGTTTGCGACCCGGTGACACCATTGTGGTCTGTGAGGGAAGTTCCATTGCTTTGAATCCCAACTTTAATCCGATTTATCGTTATACCTGGTCACCGCAGACTTACCTGGAATACGGTGATGGCCCTAACCCCATTGCTACACCGGAGGAGTCCATTTTGTACACAGTAACAGTGTACGACTCAGCACAGGACTGTTCCATTGAATCTACGATCTATGTTGAGGTCGTACCCAATCCGGGAGTGACCGCTGACTTTGATGTGGAAAAAGAATGTAATTCCCTTACGATCAATTTCATCAACACCAGTATGGGTGCAGATACCTTTGTGTGGATGTTTGGAGATCCTACCAATCCGGATTTTATTTCCAACGAGAGAGATCCTGTGTATACCTATCCCGAACCTGGTACATATGATGCCGTATTGACCATTCCGGGTGATGATTGTAATACCATCGTAACCAAAAGACTGCCTGTAGCCGGTGATGACTTTGTAGATTTTGAAAGAGATCAGTACAATTGTGGACCGAGTCTGATAAATCTGAATACCGGATTGAATCCTTTATACATTTATGAGTGGGAAGAAAATCCGTTGATAGGCGACCCCACTGCAGCTCGACCTGAAGTCTACCTGCGTGAGGATGCCAGTTTCAACGTAACGGTAACTGATCCGTTGAATGAAACCTGCCAGATTATGGGAGTGGTTAATGTGACGATTGATGATCAGCTGGTGGTAGATCTTGGTGACAGTCTATATACTTGCGAACCGGGATCCATAGAGTTGAATCCTAACGGTGATCCCGATCTGATTTATAATTGGACTCCGGCTGACAACCTGGACGATCCTACAAGCTATAATCCAACCGCAGATATTACTGAGGATATCAGATATGTGGCTGAAATAACAGATCCTAATGATCCTACCTGTGTGGTGCGAATTCCACTTCAGGTGAAGATAGGACTGGACGACGGAGGATTTGAAGATGGTGATACACTCATTGTGTGCTCCGGTAGCAGCTTCTTTCTTAATCCGGGAGCAGACCCAAATCTGGTATACAATTGGACACCAACGGATGGACTGGACGATCCAACTCATCCAAACCCGATAGCCATGCCAACGGCCAGTACTGCATACACTGTTACCGTTAGTGATTCGGCTGAAAATTGCACGATTACCAAGACGATTTACATCGAAATTGTTGAGTCTGATGTGCTGGTTGATTTTGAAGTGGAAAAAGAATGTAACAGCCTGACGGTGATGTTTATCAACACCAGTGAGAATGCTGAAAACTATATCTGGATGTTTGGGGACCCAAGATTCCCCGATTCGATCTCTACTGAAGAAAATCCGACCCACACCTATCCCATGGGTAATGCTACCTATGAAGTGCAATTGCAGAGCGATGACGATCCTGATTGTACGGCATACCGTGCTATGAGGATAACTTTGACAGGGGAAGATTTTATGGACTTTGAGACGGATCTGTATAATTGTGGTCCCACCTTGATCAACCTCAATACAGGTTTAAATCCCAATTATGTGTATCAGTGGGAAGACAGTCCTTTGATTGGCGATCCAACTGAGGCAATGCCAGAAGTGTATCTGAGAGAGGACGCCAGTTTTAATGTGACAGTTACTGATCCATTAAATGATACTTGCCAGGTGACTGGCGTGGTAAATGTTACCATTGATAGTCAGCTTGTAGTTGATCTTGGTGATAGCATTTTCATATGTGAGGCTGGACCTATCGAACTCAATCCTGATGGGGACCCTGACCTGATCTATATGTGGACTCCTGAAGAAGGTCTCGACGATGCCACTAGTTTCAATCCGACAGCTAACGTAAGCGAAACAACCCGGTTTGTGGCGAAGATCACGGATCCGGATGATCCAACATGTATGGTGAGAATTCCATTGCTGGTAAAAATAGGACTGGACGATGGTGGCTTCGAAGATGGTGATACCTTGATTGTATGTGATAGTAGTAGCCTCTTCCTGAATTCTGGTGCCAATCCTGATTTGGTGTATACCTGGACACCTGAGGAAGGCCTGGATGATCCTACCCATCCAAATCCAATTGCATCACCAACAGTAAGTACGTCATACACGGTAACTGTGAGCGACTCGGCAAACACGTGCTCTATTACCAAGACGATTCACATTGAAATCGTAGATTCTGACGTGTTGGTTGATTTTGAAGTGGAAAAAGAATGTAACAGCCTGACGGTGATGTTTATCAACACCAGTGAGAATGCTGAAAACTATATCTGGATGTTTGGGGATCCTCGATTCCCTGATTCTATCTCTACTGAAGAAAATCCCACTCACACATACCCCATGGGTAATGCTACCTATGAGGTACAACTACAGAGTGATGATGATCCTGACTGTACTGCCTATCGTGCTATGAGGATAACCTTGACCGGAGAGGACTTTGTGGATTTCTCTGATACGATAGAGACCTGCGATCCTTATACGATTCCATTGAATCCCAACCGAAATCCTAACTATATATATGCATGGGCTGCAGATCCGGCCATTGAGGATACCACAGCTGCCAACCCGATTGTGGAATTGTTTGAGGATAGGACTTTCTATGTGACTGTTACCGATCCGCTTAATGATACTTGTACCATCATGGGTGAGGTGGTAGTTTTCCCCAACGATACGCTGGTCAAGGATCTGCCTGATTCTCTGGTAAATTGTATGCCAGGTAGCTATGAGCTGAATCCCAACGGTAATCCGGGCTTCACTTATTTGTGGGGACCAGAGGATCTGGTGGATGATCCTACCAGTTTCAACCCAACCGGTACGGTCAATCAGACTACAACATTTACTGTGACCATTACGGATCCTAATGATCCCATGTGTACGGTTGATACAGAGGTGAAATATATTATTGATGATTACATTGCTCTGATTACCAATGAGAGTATCGATACGGTCTGTATTGGTGATACGGTTACCCTGACTGCCAAGGCAGATCTTGTTGACTCACTGAGCTGGTGCGATCCCAATGGCAATGTGCTCAGTACTGACCCGGAGTATTCGTTCCCGATAGAGATCAGTGGTTTCTATACTGTGAAGGGTATGAAGGATGAATGTCTTTTTGTGGATAGTATCTACATGGGTACCAGAATGTTGACTTTTGCCCTGGATCCCGATCGGCCTGTATGTCCTACAGAGCCTGTTGAAATCAGAGTAAGTGCCAATAGCGGATCAATCCTAATAGATTCTGTGATCTGGGCACCGGACGATGCAATCGCTCTCGGCCAGGGTAGTGAAACCGTGGTGGTGAGACCTGATATGGCTACCGTTTACACGGCTACTGTATCATTCGAAGATGGTTGTGTGGTGATAGACTCTGTGGAAGTTCCCATTAGTGACATCACTGATCGATTTTCAGCGACTGCTGATCCGGATACGATATTTTTTGGTGAGTCAACTACCTTAACAGCTACAGCTGAAGATGGAGCGACCTATTCCTGGACTCCAACGGATGACCTCCAAACACCTAATGAAAACCAGACGGTGGCCATTCCACCTGAGACAACTACTTATTCGGTTAATATTATCGATGAGAATGGATGTATGGGAGATCTGGATGTGACTGTAACTGTTATTAACGTCCAGTGCGAACCCCCGCATTTATTCCTGCCCAATGCCTTCAGTCCTAACAACGACGGGGACAATGATGTGTTGATGGTGAGAGGCGACTATATTGAATCCATGGATCTGCAGATTTTTAATCGCTGGGGACACCTGATCTTTGAATCCACCGATCCATCAGTAGGGTGGGATGGTACCTTCAATGGAAAGGAACTTAGTCCCGATGTCTATGGATACCGTTTGATGATACAATGTATCGGCGGCGATCAGCACATGGAGCAAGGGAATATTACCCTGTTGCAGTAAATAATAAATTTAAATTGGCATATCTCCCGGGAGGTCAATCCCCGGGAGATTGTCATTTAATTGGAAATCTCTCTTATAAGCTCGGGCAACTTACTCATGTCATTGAATCCTATGGCACCATCGAGGTCCGCTGTGTAATGCATATGAGCACTTTGATAGGCCAGAACTTTCATCCCGGCATTCAGGGCGCCCTGTATACCAGCATCACTGTCTTCAATAACAATACAATCCTCAGCTCTATATCCCAGGGAACCGGCCGCATGATGAAACAGGTCGGGTAGGGGTTTCCACTTTTGAATCTGATAGGCAGAATAAATGCGGTCATGGAAAAATTGATCCAGACCTGTGGTTTTAAGATTACGGGTAATAATCTCAACCGGACCATTGGAGGCTACACATTTAGAGTGGGGTAGTTTTTGCAAACTGTCCACAATACCCGGTATGGGCTCCAGCCTTTCTGCAAATACCCCAATCTGGATCTCCCTGTATTTTGGCACGAAGTCCTCAGGAAAGTTGAACCCATAAGTTTTTTCAACGTAATCCATACAGAGAGCCAGGGAAGTCCCGGGGAAGTGTTCCCAGGCTTCCTCCTCGGTAATCGGTACACCAAATTTCTTAACCTGTCCAATGAAAACTTCATTGGCAATACCCTCACTATCGACGAGGGTTCCGTCGCAATCAAAAATCAGTAGCTTTTCTGTCATCAGGGGTTTATTAGAAACACTTCTACGTGTTGGGGTGAATAGGTTACAGACCTGACAAAATCAGGAGCCTGCCTTAAAGTTACCTTGTAATTTCCTTTTGGGTGGGTAGTGTCCGGAACCGCCTCGAGCACGAAGTCTTGTTTGTAGATTTGATCAAATTTACTTAGGCCTACGATACAGCGTACCAGTGCCTGATCTGGAAATATCTGGACACTTTCACGCAGTGAATCCGACATGGTAATGGGTACCGCTATTTCCTTTTCGGTAATTTGCTCGATGGGAACGACCACATTCACCTTTTGCGGATATACCATCAAACCTTCTGCCGGGATTTGAACGGGCACCATAGCTTCATAATCACTCGAAATGCCCTCCGTTTCCAGGGGTGCAATATCTACTGATGTGAGGCTGTCAAGCTGTGATCCGGCCCCAAAAACAGTCACCGAATCCGGTTCGAGCAAGATGTCGCTTTTTAGCTGATACTGATTGGCAAGAGGAATATCATCAGGTAGGACAATGGGTACTTTCTTACTCTCCTTCTCCACCAGGCTTAAACTGATTGACTCCGGAGCAACAGTAAATATCTCAACTTCATCATTGAGAACCTGACGAAGAGAGTTGGAAAGTAGTAGTCTCGATGACAAATCCTGGGAGCTGTTATCTGATACTGACACGAAGAGTGAATCATCCTTACCGGAGATGGCCAACCTGAGAAAAGACCATCCATTACCTCTCAGTTCTGCATTGAGCACGCTGACAGGTTGGGTAGAAAACGTTTGATCAGGTGATATTTGGTAAGCAAGTGGATAGGATTGTTCATGGGTATATTCTTTTCCCATCTTGGTCAGAAACCAGGCCACAAATGCTATGATCAGGCAGACGGTCATGCTTCGCCTGTCCGAGGCAAAATATTCCCTCAAGTGCTTTCTGGTCTTAGTCATTACTACCAAGGGAGTCTGTCAACTCCTTTGAAACCGAACTCTTTGTAAATTTTATAAATGTTTTCTGATCAACCTGCAGAGTAACAACATCACCGTCGATTTTGTTGATTTTTCCAATGATACCACTGGCGGTGGCCACTTCATCACCTTTGTTCAGGTTTTCAATAAACTTGTTTTGCTCCTTTTGCTTCTTTTGCTGTGGACGCATAAAGAAAAAATAAAATACCACCACGATTCCTATCAATGGCAAGAATTGCATGATGGGATTTGGTGACGCTTGCAATATTATCATGGTCTTTCCGATTAGTCAGGCCCAAAAATAGTATTAAACGGGGATTATGTATGAGACTTTCGCTTACAACCTGGTTCTAATGGTCCCTGAGGTTGACCGGGTACCTCAATTAGTTACGTAAGCTTTGATAGTTAGCATGGTCTCTGCCGGGTTGGTATTGGCCAGGATCCTGATATCCTTACTGACAAAACCAGATCTGTTTTTTGAGTCAAAACTCACAGCAATATCACCACCATCCCCGGCCTGAATAACTCCCCGGGGCCAGGTGGGTACAGTGCAACCGCAACTGGACTTTACCGATGTGATTAGGAGTGGTCCCTTACCTGAGTTGACAAAGGAGAAGGTATGATCGACGATGCTACCTGCCGGAATGGAGTCAAAGTGATGCGTACTGTGCTCAAATGTCAGTTTGGGCATAGCATCTGCACTCAGCTCGTTATCTCCCTGGTTCCTCACCAGGTCCGAAATTCGGGCACCATCCAAGGTTTGTATCCGTTCCTGTTCACCAGATTGACAGCTCAGAAGAGCAACGGCAACAAGAACGTTAAATACCATGGAAAGCCTGACGAAGAGAGATCTATTTTTAATTACTTTGAGCATCATTACATACAATGATATGAGATTTTTCCTGATAGGGTTCATGGGGGTAGGCAAAAGTACGCTGGGGCAGATGGTGGCCGAAGAGTTGGGGATGCCTTTTGTTGATCTCGATGAATGGATTGAAGAGAAGACGGAGATGAGTATCAAAGCAGTCTTTGAAGAGTATGGAGAGCCATTTTTTCGGAAAATGGAACATGATTGTTTACGGGAAGTTGTATCCCTACACGATCGTTTTGTCATGGCTACCGGGGGTGGTTTACCATGTCATTCGACCAATATGGAGTTTATGGGGCAGCATGGATTCACTATCTATCTGAAAGCACCTTCACCTGATATTGCTCATCGACTTGCCAGTTCACATGGGAAAAGGCCCGTACTGGACCGTATGGACAGGGACGAGTTGGAACAACACATTGCAAAATTGCTCGACCAGCGTGAGGTGTATTATGGGAATGCAAATGCCATCATAGAATTAGACATGGAGGGAGATAAATCAGAAAATGTGTCAAAGATCATTAAAGTCTGCCGAGCTCAAGACTAATGCTTCTTGCAAGCACCTAAACCTCCACTCGTCAGAATACTAGTCTAGAAGTGCTCGCACTGCTTCTGCCGGTTGAATAATCTTACCGGTCAACTTTGTATCATTGGTCGGTATACCGGTTCCATCCAGGATGGTGTGTACCTGTGAAACTGTGATATCCGGTGAAATACTCTTCATGATGGCTACAAGGCTGGCCACATATGGTGTGGCCATGGAAGTGCCACTGAGGTTTTTGTACTTGTCACCGGGGTAAGTGGAATAGATATCCTTTCCCGGTGCAGCAACTGCATACCGGATGTCTTCCATGGTGTTTGAAAAATGGGCTTTGTTATGATTTTCGTCAATCGCCGCAACAGCTATTACCCCGGGGGTGTTGGCTGGTGAGTAATGAATGGCATTCGTCGAAGAGTTTCCTCCCGCTACTACCACGATAGTTCCTTTGTCGAGACAGTATTTGACTGCTTCACCGTAAGCTCTCTGTCTTTCATCTGTGCTGGGCGCTCCCAGTGACATCGAAATAACATCGGCTCCAAGATCAGCAGCTTCAATCATGCCCTTGATAGTTGTCCCCTGGCTACCAAAGCCAAGGTCTGACAGAACCTTGATGCTGGTAATCTGGAAAAATCCCTGATCCGGAGCAAAGGATGCTATCCCCACTTTGTTATTACTCACGGCACCAAGGATGCCGGCACAATGAGTACCATGTCCTTTTACATCCCGGTCATACTTGTTGTTGGTGCTAACATAGTTGGCTGCCAGATCTTCGTGTTTACTATCCACACCGGTGTCAAGAATAGCTACTAAAGCTTGTTTTTTAGGTCGCACCAAGGGAGAGTTCAACACTTGATACAAAGAAGTGACATCAAAGGTCTTAAAAGACCATAATTTATCGATGTCGGGATCATTAGTGAGAGACATTGTTCTGTCCGAGACCTCGATAACTTCATTTTCCTCAATCCACGCTACCAGATCTTCAGATGTCAGGTAGGTACGCAGATCTAATCTGTCGGCAATGCTCCAGGTGTTAGGAAGGTCTACGGTATATATATCGTCAAGATCAGTGATGTCAGCATCTGCCGGATCGAAAGGAGACAATAGTGTCACACCTTTTTCACTAAAAGCAAGTCTGGCTTCAGTCAATTTTTCGGCATTGATTTCTACCAACCACTCTCCCTTGGGATCCAGGTGATCCTCCACTGTTCGAAATGTGTTTTCCAGGATGGGTATGTAACTCATTTTCAAAAAGAAACCAATCGACATGAGTAGCAGAAGGTTTACCATGCGGTTTGAACGAGTCCACATCGCCAATGTACTGCCCATACCGATCACCATAAGATCACGAGCAATGATCCACAACTTATCATCCCATTCCGTTGTTGAAAGCACTATTGAAGAAATCCAGCTAACCATACCGGTCAATAACAGGATTCTGCCGAAAGTGGCAACGGATTTGTTTTCTGACCAGGATGACCAAATGAGGATACCAGCCAGGGCGATGATGAAAGAGACGGGATATATAGATTCAAGCATAGTCGCTTTTTGTGATTAAGTTACTAATTGAAGTGGCCCTTCACTCATTAAACGGATAAACATGCTAAATAATTCGATATCTGGTGGATTTGCTGTCTGTAGGACTTCCTGATAGAAGCGACAGTTTCCAAAAAAGTCAGCTGGTTTTTGACTATTTGGACTGTCTCCTGGATTAATTTTTATTTTTGGGCTTTAAATTTTGAAGAATGTCAGATACTGAAAAAGTATTGTGTCTTATAATTGGATCTGGTCCAGCCGGATATACTGCGGCCATCTATGCTGCCAGGGCGGGTATGAAACCTGTATTGTACACGGGCCAGGAACCTGGTGGTCAGCTGATGATCACCACAGATGTGGAGAATTATCCCGGATACCCTGATGGAATAATGGGTCCCCAGATGATGGAGGACTTCAAAAAACAGGCAGAGCGGTTTGGGACGGATGTCAGAATGGAATTGATTGATAAAGTGGATTTCTCCGGGCCCATTCATAAGGTATGGACGGAGAGTGGTACCGAGGTGCATGCACATAGTATTGTCATTGCTACCGGAGCCAGTGCCAAATGGCTGGGGCTGGAATCTGAGAAGAGATTGCAAAACCAGGGGGTATCTGCCTGTGCAGTCTGTGACGGGTTTTTCTTCCGTGGTCAGGAAGTGGCTGTAGTTGGTGGTGGGGACACTGCTGCCGAAGAAGCTACTTATCTATCTAAGTTGTGCCCCAAAGTCCATCTGTTGGTGAGAAGGGATGAGATGCGTGCCTCCAAAATCATGCAGGATCGGGTCATGAAGGCCGAAAATATTGAGGTGCACTGGAATACAGAAGCAGAGGAGATTTTGGGAGAAACGGATGTAGAAGGTGTGCGAGTGGTCAATAACCAGACAGGTGAGAAACAAACCATCGATGTGAAAGGGTTTTTTGTAGCTATTGGTCACAAACCTAATACTGATATATTTAAGGACTGGCTGGATATGGATGATGCAGGTTATCTGGTCGCAGTGCCTGGAACCTCCAGGACCAATGTGGCCGGCGTGTTTGTCAGTGGTGATGCACAGGATAAAGTGTACCGACAAGCTGTTACTGCTGCAGGTACGGGTTGTATGGCAGCATTGGACGCCGAGCGTTACTTAACTGAGAAAGAAATTATATAATACATACATTAATAAAGCGAAATACCAGAGATGAGTACAAAATCGAAGTTTAGACCGGGAGTATTGCATGGAGATGAAGTCACCGAACTTTTGAACTATGCTAATGAGAATGATTTTGCCCTGCCAGCTGTAAATGTGGTGGGTACAAATTCTGTTAATGCTGTTTTGGAGACAGCCAGGGAAGTGAACTCTCCTGTGATGATACAGTTCTCTAATGGAGGAGCTTCTTTCTTTGCCGGCAAAGGCCTTTCCAACGAAGGGCAAAACGCAGCGATACTTGGTGGTATCTCAGGTGCGATGCATGTACATACCATGGCAGCCGCCTACGGAGTGCCTGTGATACTGCATACTGACCATTGTGCCAAGAAATTGCTGCCGTGGATAGATGGCCTGTTGGAGGCCGGAGAGAAATTTTATGAGTCCAGGGGTTATCCTTTGTACAGCAGCCATATGCTGGATCTGTCGGAAGAGCCTATCGAAGAGAACATTGACATCAGCAAGCAGTATTTTGAAAGAATGGCCAAGATCGGTATGACGATCGAAATCGAACTGGGAGTAACTGGTGGCGAGGAAGATGGTGTGGATAACACCGATGTGGACAGTGCGAGACTGTATACCCAGCCGGAGGAAGTGTCTTACGCCTATGAGGAATTGAGCAAGATCAGTGACAAGTTTACCGTGGCAGCTGCTTTTGGTAATGTACATGGTGTGTACAAACCCGGTAATGTAGAGTTGAGACCCATTATCCTCAAGAACTCCCAGGAGTTTGTGCAGGAAAAATTTGGTACGGATCCAAATCCGATCAATTTCGTGTTCCACGGTGGTTCGGGTTCATCTCAGGCCGAGATTCGGGAAGCGATTGGATATGGAGCTATCAAGATGAACATTGATACGGATATGCAATGGGCATTCTGGGATGGAGTTAAGAACTATTATGAGGCCAAAAAAGACTATCTGCAAGCTCAGATCGGCAATCCTGATGGTGATGATATTCCAAATAAGAAGAACTACGATCCCCGTAAGTGGCTGCGAGCAGCGGAAGAAACCTTTGTAACCAGGTTGAAGCAGGCTTTTGAAGATCTTAATTGTATCAATCGAAACGCCTGACAAGGATACTAAAGTATAATGTTGAAAATGTCGATCTCGGTGAATTCGGGGTCGACATTTGTTTTGTTTATTGAAGTTCATAATGAAAGGGCCTGGCATAAATGATCGACTGCGATGGGCATTTAAATTGATCTCGGCATCGATAATTATTGAAATAATATTAATGCTCTTTTGTCCCCCTACACTATTTTTTGGCTCATGGGGTATTTATTTTGTTTCTGCATACGGAGTAATAGCAGTAATAGTATTCATTAGTTCTCTTATAGTTTATGGCAAGTCGTTCTTTACATCTATTTGGGATATAATGGAAGGTATTAAGTTAGGGCCTGGATTATTCTTGATCCTCGTCATTCTTTTCCACATCTATACCTGGAGTTATAATCCTGTTGAGGGAGTTGTTACCTCGGAAGACGGTAAGTTTTTTGTTGAAAACCATGGTGAGATTGTACACTACCTCACTTTTGAAGAATATAAAGTAGAATACGTAAAAACGGGCTATAGAATATTGGCCCACTTCTTTGTGTTTTTTGCTTTCGGCCAAGTGTTGCTCATGAAAGATAAGTTGCCAGGTTGATGGCAAAAAGCTTGTTGTCCATAGATTTACCACTAGTCCTGCCATGGCATCTGGCAAATATGGGTTTGAAGTTGCAAACTTCAAACATCGTTAGAGTTTATGCCGTGATAAGACCCTTCGATATGTTTAGTTTGCAACTAAAGAAGGATATCTTATCCAAGTTTATGGGCATGCCTTCGGCAAAAGGCCAGCAAGATGATGGTCCTGCCTTGATACCTGGCCAATATGGGTTTGAGGTTCAAAGGTCACACTATCTTCATGTCAGAACGAAACCTTCTTGGACGCCAAAATCAATGACATCAACCTTCAATAAAAAATCATTTCGTCCACTGTAGTTTCTGGCACTACTATATCGATAATCATCAGGTTTATCAACAATGCCTGCAATTACGGGATTCTGGTGAATGTACTCTATTTTCTGGCTGGTAAATTTTGGATGACTGCAGACCATTGGCTTGTTATCTTGTTGCCATATCTGATAATTTTTATTTCTCCTATTGAACTTAGAATGATATTTGAATACCACTTCCATCCAGTCTTTTCGCTTTTCCTCTCCACTCTTCAATACCCAGTTGAGCAAAAGCTTCGACGTATATTTCTTCATGTCTCGCACAATTGCAGACAAACCAACTGAAGACTCTTGAGCTGTAACAATTATGTGCACATGATTACTCATGATCACGTAGGCATTTATAACTAGGCCCTTATTTTTCACACAATAACGAAAGGATTCCAAAAGTATATCCCTACATTTTTTCCTGGTAAATAAATCTACCCAACCCACGGTGGAGAAGGTCAAAAAGTGTGTTGCAAATTGATCTGCAATAATATATCCAGCCCTATCAGACATGGTCTTTAATTTATGTCATTTTGACGGTAAGCACAAAATGAGTAATAAATAATGTTGAACTACCCGATATCTGTAGTTTGCAACTACAGATGGATATTAGCATTTGGATACTTCAAAGGAAGCTACTCACAGTACTCACAGCACCACCGTATTCAACTTGCGGGCAATCTCGTTACGTTGTTCATCCAGCATTTTCTGGACCTGCAGGTGCTTTAACAGACCTTCCTGATCCTCGGATGCGTACATGTTTTTGATTTGTTCGCGATTTTGCTCGCTGAGCTTCTGGAATTTCCTCAGCATGAAACGTAGCAATGCCTGCACACTGTCCTGAATGCCATTCTCCTCGGGTACCGGCTGGGTCTGCAGATGTATATCCCATTTTTTCTCCCAGTTTTCACTGTACTCATAGGGGGAAGTACAAAAATCAATGGCTAGCAATGATATTTCCTCATCCCGGTGATTGAGGAAGTACTTGGTATTGGTCTCCTCGCCAGAGGCCAGCCTCTTACCGTATTCAACGATAATGCGGGAATACAAGTCATTCTCAAATTCATGAATAACATCCTGAATTTGCGAAATCACATAAGTACTGACCTTAATGGATTCTTCTTCCTGCTCCATCATTTTGTCTCCATGCAAAATGAGAATGCGCACAATGTCACGCTCCTGGAAGTGCGACTTTGCTTCGACTGAACCTTTGGATTGGCCGGGCTTTTTCTGATTGGCCTTAACCTGGTCTTCAATAGCATGATCCCGGCGCTCCTGCCGGAGTTTATCGATGCGCTCCTTGCGGCTTTTCTGGGTGATCAGGTTATGGGTCTCATCAATGAGGATAGCCTCATCTACCTGCAGGTGCTCGGCACATTGAGCAATATAAAGCGACCGCTTGATGGAATCCGGTATCCTGGCGAGACTTGCGACAATCCCTTTAATGAGTTCAGTCTTCTTTACGGGATCATTACCGGCTTCCTCGATGGCCAGATCGGTTTTAAAAAGTATGAAGTCTTTAGCTTCATCTTCCAGGTATTGCCGAAACGCCGTCATTCCCACCCGCTGTAAATAACTGTCAGGGTCATCACCCTCCGGGAGCATCACCAATCTGACGTTCATGTCCTGTTCCAGAATCAAATCAATACCTCGAATGGCGGCTTTTAATCCGGCAGGGTCTCCATCAAAAAGGACCAGGATATGGCGGCTGTATCTTTTGACCAGTTTGATTTGCTCCGATGTGAGGGCAGTACCGGATGACGCCACTACATTTTCGATACCGGACTGATGCAGAGCCAGTACATCGGTATAGCCTTCGACCAGGATACATTGATCCTCCTTCCGTATCGCCTGCTTGGCCAGATGTAACCCGTAGAGTACCTTGCTCTTATGGTAGATATCTGACTCCTTCGAGTTGATGTACTTGGGAGACTTTTTGGAGGCCGACAACTGACGACCGGCGAATGCCACTACTTTTCCCGAAACATTGTGAATCGGAAACATGACCCTCCCAAAGAAAAAATCACGATCAGAGTCAGTGGTCAATCCCAGTTTTCTCAGGAAGTCGATATTGTAACCCGTTGCCACCGCATTACGGGTCAACCCATCCCGGTCACCGGGTGTATAGCCCAGTTCAAATTTTTCGATGGTCTTGAGCAAAAGTCCCCGCTCCCGAAAGTATCCCAGGCCTACGCTTTTGCCCAGGTCAGTTTCGTGCAGTTGTTTC
>JAUILF010000445.1 GCA_030433135.1 Bacteroidia bacterium
GGTAAGATATCCCGTAAAACCAAAGGAGCCACAAATGTAATGGTCGTCACCGATAGAGCTGCTGTTTTGGGTAATCAGATGGATGAAGAATCAGGGCCGCATGAAAAAGTAAGCTTCATCGGTCAGGTACCTGTCAGGATAAAAGGTGAAGTACGATCAGGCGATTGGATCGTACCCAGTGATGATAATGACGGCACGGGCATTGCCATTGCCCACAATGCATTAACGCTCAATCATCAGGTGGTAGGGCAGGCCTGGGAGAGTTCTAGTGATCCTGGTATCAAGCGAGTCAATACGGCAGTGGGATTAGATCAAAGCGAGGTCTTAAAACACATCATAAAATCGCAGCAGGATCAGATTGATGAACTGAGATCAATGCTTTTGGAGGTGAGATCAGGTCTGACAGATCTAGGAAGCACTCGCTAAATTGTTAGGTTTTGACTATGGTGAGCTTATGTTGAGGTGTTTGAGGAAAATGTTTATTTAATGATCCAGCGTCACTCCGGTGTCACTGACGAAATAAGGAATCTCATAGTTCTTTACACTGTCAGTGCTTATTGAATACGGTGACATTACATGAAGGGTGGAACGTATGTTTTATCCATGGGAGATCAATAGCCTGCCACTTCAGCGGCAGGTCTGGATGACATGGCATATGGGCTTTAGCCCAATGAAGTTTGGACAAAGTATTTATGATAATGGCTAAGAATCTGATCCAGGTACCACATATAGGTCGGGATAGATATGGGTTCGAAGTTTCAAACTACGAACAACGGTAACATTACATGAAGGGTGGAACGTATGTTTTATCCATGGGAGATCAATAGCCTGCCGCTTCAGCGGCAGGATAGGATGACATAGCATATGGGCTTAAGCCCAATTTTTGCCAATCCCAATCATGTTTGGACAAGGTTTCGGTAGTCCCGGCTCACCATTTAGATTCAGCAGCGTCAATATCGGTCAATACAGATATCGGTTCCTGTAAGGGCGATCTCCCTTAATACTAAAGGCGATCAGAATTAGATGAGTACATCCAGCAAATAAGGTCGAGAAAGATATCGGTTCGAAGTTGCAAACTTCGAACAGCGGTTCTTTTTGCAACAATGGGCTTCAGCCCATTGCATGAGACGGCCGTCCGGATGCTACCTGAAGGGTGGAACGTATGTTCTTATCCAGGGAGATCAATAGCCTGTCGCTTCAGCGGCAGGATAGGATGACATGGCATATTGGGATTTAGCCCAATGATCATTCAAATGGAGATAGCAGTAGTGTTTTTCCGGGTTGAAAGCGAGAAGCGGGACTCCACATTGCCGATGTTGGGAATCGTGGATAATTTCTCCAGGACAAAATGATTGTAGGCGTCGACATCTTCCAGGACAACTTTGAGAAGGAAATCAGAAGCTCCGGTAATGTGATGGCACTCCATGATTTCAGGATACTCCTGTACCTGTTCTACAAATGATTCCAGCGCTTTTTTCGAGTGATCCTGCAATGAAATATCGACGAAGGCCATCAGCTTTTGACCCACTTTCTTACGGTCAATGATAGCAACATACCTGTCGATGACCCCGCCTTTCTCCATCTTCTTGATACGTTCGAAGATCGGAGTTGTAGAAAGATTAAGTGATGCAGCCATCTCTCGTATGGTCAGGCGGCAGTTCTCCTGAAGCATTTCGAGAATAGCCTTGTCTACGTGGTCCAGATTGATCGCCATAGATCAGCATTTTATTATTAAAAGTCAGCAAATAGAATCTTTCGATATACTACTATGCTGCTTGATATATATCTAAAATAACAAAATACTATAATAATATAAATGGTTGACTATATGTTCTATAAGTATTACATTATGTGTAATAAAATAGACGAAGGAGATGCAACCATTAGTAGATCATAGGCAAGATGAATCATCATTATCGGAGGATGTTTTCCCCATTTTCGGTACCGACTATATCGAGTTTTATGTGGGGAATGCCAGGCAGGCTGCTCACTATTACATGAGTGTTTATGGCTTTCAACCTTTGGCACACCGGGGTTTGCAAACGGGCAATACTGATCTGGAATCCCTGGTTGTGCGTCAGGGTAAGATCACCTTTGTATTTACCAGCCCCTTGGGTAGTGGAACGGAAATAGGAAAGCATATTGACCGGCATGGTGATGGTGTAAAGGTTTGTGCGCTCACAGTTGCTGATGCCAGGCAGGCTTTCGAGGACGCAGTGGGCAGAGGTGCTGTTCCCCTATTTGAACCGGAAAGTACTTCCGACGATGACGGCGTTGTCTGGTCATCCGGTATCAAGCTATATGGTGACACCGTACACGTGTTTGTGGAGCGGGGCGCATACCGGGGCTTGTTCCTTCCGGGGTTCGAAGCATGGAATCCTGTTTACAAACCTGAGGCAATTGGCCTGAAGTACGTTGACCACATGGTGGCCAATGTAGCATTGGGCGATATGGATAAATGGGTCGCATTTTATCGGGATGTGATGGGATTTAGCCAGATTATTTCCTTTGATGATAAAGATATCAGTACCCGGTATACGGCGCTCATGAGTAAAGTGATGAGTAACGGCAATGGAAGGATCAAGTTTCCGATTAACGAACCAGCCAAAGGTTTGAAGAAGTCGCAGATTGAGGAATACCTGGATTTTTACGAAGGGCCGGGTGTGCAGCACATTGCGGTTGCCACGGACGATATAGTACATACCGTGACCGAGATGCAGAAAAGGGGTGCCGAGTTCCTGCACGTTCCTGATACCTACTATGAGGAGCTGACCACTCGTGTAGGTAATATTGATGAGGATGTAGCAGCACTCAGAAAGCTGGGCATTCTGGTAGACCGTGACGATCAGGGTTACCTGTTGCAGATTTTTACAAAAACCGTCAATCCACGGCCCACCATGTTTTTTGAAATCATTCAACGGAAAGGTGCTACTTCATTTGGTAAGGGAAATTTTAAAGCACTGTTTGAAGCCATTGAAAGAGAACAGGAGTTGAGAGGTACTCTTTGAAGAAGGCATTGGGTCTTGGGTGCAAGGCTCTGGGAGTTGGGCATTGGGTGTTGGGTTGCTGGGTAACGGCGATGTATAATGAACCATTCCGGAAAATCTCAGTGATCTTATATTTACACTATAGCTGTATGTCCATAGATGTTAAACGCTGAGAACTGCCGACTGAGAACTGCCGACTGAATATCTCGCAAAGGTCGCGGAAATCGCAGAGTTTTGAGTTGGTATGACTGAGAACTGCGAACTGGAATATGTAACTTTTCAGGGAAGAATCCATGACAGACATGAAAAAGCCGGATATAGAATTTAACGAGGTACTGGATAAGCTTCCACCTCATTTACTACAGTACGTTAAACCCCAAAATTACAGTCACTACACGGCAATAGATCAGGCGGTTTGGCGGTATGTGATGCGGAAGAATGTACAGTATTTGAAAGAGGTGGCACATGATTCCTATTTGGACGGACTGAAGCAAACCGGTATTTCAACTGAGAAGATACCCAGTATGTATGGCATGAACCGCATTCTCAAAAAGATAGGTTGGGCGGCGGTGGCGGTAGATGGATTGATTCCTACCCGGGCCTTTCTGGAGTTCCAGGCCTACAATGTACTGGTCATAGCCTCGGAAATCAGGACTGTAGAGGATATCGAATACACGCCCATCCCCGATATTATTCATGAGTCTGCAGGACATGCACCAATTATTGCTAATCCCGAGTATGCCGAATTTCTGCGTAGGGTAGGGCAGATCGGTAGCAAGGCCATAGCCTCCCGGAAGGACCGTAAATTGCAGGCTGCGGTGCGAAAGTTGACGGACCTGAAAATCCAACTGGAGACGGGCACCTTGAAGGATAAGTCAGCTCTCGAGCAGGCCGAAGCCAGGGTAGTGGCTATCCAGGATGAGGATCAGGCTTTGTCCGAAATGACAGCTATTCGAAACCTGCACTGGTGGAGTGTGGAGTATGGTTTGATTGGCACTCCGGATGACTACAAGATTTATGGTGCCGGACTTCTGTCTTCCATAGGAGAAAGTAAATGGTGTATGCGTGATGAAGTTGCAAAACTGCCATACACAGTGGGAACAGCTGAATATGAGTTTGACTATACCAAGCCTCAACCTCAGTTGTTTGTGACTCCTGATTTTGCTCATCTAAGTTATGTCCTGGAGGAATATGCCAATACCATGGCCATTCGTAAGGGTGGTCTGAGCGCTGTGGAGAAGCTCATTGATAGTGAGGACCTGGGAACGGTTGAATTAAATACCGGAATACAGATCTCGGGAACTTTCACGAGGGTTGAAAAGCAGGATTTTAACAAGGTAGCCTTCATGGTGACGGAAGGGCCCACTGCTTTGGCATATCGTGAAAAAGAGCTGGTCGGACATGGCACCATCAATCATCCCGAGGGCTATGTTA
>JAUILF010000446.1 GCA_030433135.1 Bacteroidia bacterium
AGTTTTACCAATTATGGGCTGCAACGGAATCCACAACAATCGGTATCATTTGTAGATACGCTGCAGATAAAACAGGTATCCAGGTCATTAAATGTAAGCCCGGTTTTCCAGTTTGGAAATGATGTTTTGCGGCACCAGGTGTTGCTTACCTATCATTTAAGTCAACTGGAAGACATACGTTCCATTAATTCCAGCCCAGCCGGCAACGAAAATACGATGTACCGGTTGGGTTATTCCCTCATATTTCCCGGTAAGTGGATACTGTCTCCACATGCCATGCTCAACCGTTTTCTAGCCAATGAAATTGAAACAAGAAGACAAAACCTGGGGTTGGGAGTACAAAAACTTTTTGCGGAAAGTTCAGCCCGACTACGACTACGAGCTGACTACAATATCGATGAAGTGGAGGGTCAGTCTGACCGGAAAAGCCTGGTGTTGGGCCTGTCGGGTTCGGTACCGGTCTTTACTACCCATGCAGTTCAACTGCAGGTTAACTGGCTTAGGAGAGAGGATCCAGCGAGGATGCGCTCTGAATTCTACACAACCCTTAATTACTCTCTAAGATTTTGAAAAAACCACAATCATGAAGTTCAAATATATCCTTCTGATTATATGGATGATCGTCTATACCGTATTCGTTTACGGACAAGATGTGACTACCAATTTGCTCATCACTCCACCGTACAGTCCTTACCTGGATGACTATCTTCAGTTTGAAAACCAATCCGTACTAACGGTTCAGAACCATACCAACTCAGTACAGGAAATATACCTCAAGGGACAGGTTATGGGTGACAACGGAATGGAGGCATTTACCCGGGAGGATTATTATCCACTTCAGCCCATTTTGTTGCAACCTTTTGAGGTACGAACCTTTATGGGAGGTGATCCTGAGCTTACCTTTTTTCATTCGGGAAACATAGAAACAAACCTCAGTGAGATGCAGGAGAATCAGATCGTGAGGACTGGGGTTTTACCAGAGGGGAATTACCAAATCTGTGTTTCAGCTTTCGATTATCAGACACAGCAACAAATTTCGATGGAAGGAGCAGGATGCGCTTTTGTACAAATAACCCTGGCACTTCCTCCCGAAATTATTTCACCCATGCAGGATGACACCCTTGATGATATTCAAACCCCGATTTTTACCTGGACACCTCCGCTTGGAGCCATTTCCGGAGCTGATTGGACATACGAATTAATCATCGTACCCTTGCTTGAAGGGCAGAATCCTTACGATGCCATGGAACTGGCACAGGAATATCATGGCGGGAATCCCATTCTCATAGAGGATCTAAAAACCACCAATTATACCTATGGACAGGGCGACATCCCTCTTATCTCTGGTCCCTATGCCGTCAGGGTCAGGGCATATGACGAAAATGAGCTTAACCTGGTGGAAAATAATGGGAATAGTGATATCAGGCTTTTCTATTATGGCGAAAATTTGTGGAGCGGTGGAGGCCAGGAAACGGTCCCTTATTCCCAGGTCAATGATAGCCTTGATGCATTTGATAATTTCCGGGTGACCGGGCAATTGAATTACAAGTTCAGGGAAGATGAAGGACAGTCCTATACTAATCTCCAAACCTATACCTTCCATGCCACTGCACCGTCCGGGAGTAACCTTGGTGGAGTGATGGAAGGTTCGCAGGTACGATCCAATACAAATCAAGTTTCCTCCGGGATTTCCTCTTCTTCGTCCACTGCTTCGACCAGCAGCACAGCTTTGGCTACCGGACCAGCGTATATGAACCCGATTAATCCATGGGGATCCAATAAATACTGGAAACACGATTGGACCAACACATCTCAATCCCAACCATTGAGTAATGTTCATGTACAGCTGCAAGTACATACCGTCTTGCTCAATGTCTCGGTATCGTCGGGAGGGCCACCTCAACACTATGATTATATTTCCATTCCGGGTGACTATATATTAAATAAAGCCGAGGTCCTGTTCCAGGGGGCTGGTTCAACTATAGCCGAAGGTGTTACTACCGGGGATGGTAGCTTTAGCCTGGAGGGTTATCTCCCTGACTCGATGGGAGTGGTGCGTAAGAACTATTCTTTTACCACGATGGGTTTTGATGCCGGTGTCTGGGCTGAGGTTGAAATTCCGGGTCCTAATATCGACGAGGTAATTAACCCTCACGATGAGTATACAAACCTGATTTCGGACCTTGTTAGTCAGGATGGGTCAAATCAACTCACTGGCCAGGGACCAGCAAGTCCCTATGGAAACTTCCAGGATAATGTACTAAACAGTATGCCCGCCGGCATGCTGCCAGTTGGCTTTGATTTGGAAGGAGGTGAAGCCCAGGCAATGATGGGGAGTGGATTTGGCCCCAGCTTTTATGGTCAGGCAACGTACAAAGCCGAGACAGCTTACAATGCTGTGAGGGTAGTGGTCAGTAGCCCTTATTATTGTCATCCTGACGTGGAGATACTGGCCTACCCTGGAGACCAGATTGACTTGCCTGCCCTTACTTCTTATGTTCAGTCATATCGAATGAACGTCCGCGTCAGAGCAGATGACTCAGCTGATCAGGAAGCGGCTGGGGAGTTCATTACTGATGCGATCGTGGAAATTGTAAGACCTCAGGGTAACGGGAAGACCATTCATCCCGACGTACCTGACAACGAAGGTCAGCAATTGTCTGAACCATCTAAATTACCTGACCACAAACTGATCAGCAAAGGAGTCAATGCCAACCCGGATGGGGTACAAGACGATATGAAGGTGGTTTTTGAAAGGTTGGTGAAATATGCTAATCAGCAATCCTACGATGTGGTGGCCTACACCAATCCCTTTAAAGGTTTTTACAACTACAAACTAAAGCAGCAATCCCAACTTGCACCGAAAAGCGAGCCCCTGGTTTTCAATCAGATGTTTGAGATAGAAGACTATGAGGTGAATGTCGTAATGGAGCCAGCCAATCCCCGGGTTCTGGGATTTGTGCGAGTCTCCGAGGGAGTTGAGTCCGTATATCTGGATGGTGTGGAAGTGAAATTAAAGTTATACTATCCAAATAAGACGGTTACCCTGAAAGACATTACCGATATCAATGGTTTTTACTCCTTTGAAGATATCGTTATCGAGTCCGATGGTTTTGAGGCGCAGATACCATATGTAACTATAAGTATCAACCATCCCGGTTATAAGCCGGCCAAATTCCCCGATGGTAAATCCGAACAATTATGGAATGGAACCCAGCTTTACAAGGAGTTTGATCTGGAGCCCCTGGGAGAGGTTGCCGGATTTGTCGAGAATGAAAAGGGCGAGCCGGTGATGGCATTTGTACGGGTTGAAAACGGCCCCTATGCCAAGACCGAAATGGTCCCCTCAACGCTTCAGTACTTAAACCATAATTCTACTTCCAACGAAGCGACGACTGGCGAGATTCCAACCTTCTTTCCCATGTCAATGGATCTCTCTGTCCAGCAAACAGAACAGGGTGTAAGTGCAGCTCCCCAGGAAAGACTTCAGGGAGATCAGACCATGGACGTGACCGGTTCGGTACTAATGAATGTCTTGCCAAAAAAAGCTGCGTTCAAAGTCAAAGCACAAAGTGGTTACAATCGAAGATTGGTGATTGAACCCCTTTCATCCCAGTATTTCCGGGATACGTTTTTGGTGGATGTCAATGTGCAGAATGAAGACCCTACCCAGCTCCTCGGGACTTTTCAAGTGAGAGAACGGTTGCATCGCATTAAAGTGGTCGTCAAAGATTTTAATGGAAATCCCATTAACAATGCAGAGGTAGACATTGATCAGAGAGTTCAGAAAACCAACTTTGTAGGGCTGACGTACTTCAAATTCGGCACACCCGAGACCGAATTTCATGTACAGGTCAACCCTCCGGGTGATTATATCAAGGTCGACTCCTTCATGGTCATTCATCCGTCAAAGGATTACACCGAACTGGAGTTTATCATGATGCCGGCTCACTACATTGAGGGATATGTTAGAACCCAATCGGATAGTACTCCGATTGAGGGAGCCAGGATCTACCATGTGCTACATCATAATCAATACGGTGAAGTAACTATTGATGCTTACACGGATGCTACGGGTTATTATAAGCTGGAGGGAGTCCCCATGCATATGCAGCCCATTGATTTCAATGCCACTAAATTCGATGAAGATATCTCTTATGTAGGTCAGACCAAATCGGTAGCCGGTAAATTGAGTATAGCCTTACCTAATCAGCCCCAACAATTTTATTATCCCCAGACTGACTTTTATTTGCAAACTGTAGAAGGCCTCAACCTGGCCAAAATCTGGGGTTTCGATGTAGAGGTAAAATCCTACCAGGCTCTGCAGGATGGGAAAGCACGCATCAGTGGGGATCTCATCAACATTCCCGGCAATGCCAATTTTGATCCGGAATATGGGGATATACCCATCAATTTC
>JAUILF010000447.1 GCA_030433135.1 Bacteroidia bacterium
CACCTGGTAGAAAGTGGACAGATCCGTATCATGTTTGACTATGCGGAAAACGGCCTGTTGGCTAATGACGGTCCCCTAACCCATTTCGAAGTTGCCGGGGACGACAACATCTATTTTCCGGCCGATGCCAAAATCGAAGGCAGTGAAGTAGTGGTGACATCCCGCTTTGTACTGCAACCACAACATGTTCGATTTGGCTTTACCAATACGGCTACACCCAACCTGTTTAACCAGGAAGGACTGCCGGCTACCTCCTTTAGGACGGATGACTGGCCTGTAGTAAACAAGCAGGTAGATTTAGATATCAATTATAACCTCACTGCTCAGGCGTATCTGGTGACTCTCACCGGAGACGAAGAAGTGAAGGAGATCAAATACACGACAAACGGAGACCACCCTGGTCTGTTTGGCCTGACCTATCGACAGCCATTCTATGTGGATGGAGCTGCTACCATTAAAGCACTGGCATTTACAGAAGAGCGTGCCTCGGATGCCATTACCAGTATAGAAATAGACCCCAATCTTGCTACCTTTAAACCCATTGCATACACTACCCGGTATGATCCTGATCGTGCAGCCGGTGGTGATCAGGCCCTGGTCGATGGTCAGTATGGAAGTACATCCTGGAATGACGGCAACTGGCAGGGCTTCCAAGGTTATAGCATGAGTGTAGTGATCGATTTTGGAGAACGTATTGAAATAGAGGACATCAAAATACAGGTTCTGAAGAATCAGGAACAGGGCATTTTTCTTCCTAACCGGGTATTGTTTGAAATATCGAATGATGGTCAGGACTTTTCACAAGTCTATCGCAAACCATTATTTCATGGCAAGGAAAGTGAGGTGGAAATTGTGCCGTTTGAGTTCAATTTCAACCGGCCACGCAAGACCCGCTACGTCAGAATCAGTGCCACCAATATCGGAGAATGTCCTCCGTGGCACCCAAATGCCGGTGAAAAAGCCTGGCTGATGGTGGATGAAATTACGATCAGGTGATCAGGAGGCACATCATTCGTGCTGGTTCAATGAGTCAAATGTAGAATTGAGCTACGTCCCTATGTTGCCATCTTTTGCTGCATTCGTAATTTATTTACCAAATATTTTCTGTAAAACACTATTTTAGCATTAATCCCGAGGTGCCAGGTGTGATAATATTACAAATATTCTTAATATTATCAGGTGAACCTGCTTTTACGAATCACGCTTGTCTTCATTGCTCTTGGTCATTTGACGTTAATAGGCCAGGAAGATGCAGTGGTTCTTTCCTCAGACACCGAAGTTTTCTTTCGAAAGAAGCAGTTAGTCCATCGACATTCGTATCATATAAGAATTAATACCGAGAATGGAAGCAGTGTTGCTAAAGTTTCCATTCCCTATCAGAAAGGAGATAAGGTCGAAATCCTCGATGCCCGTCTGATCGACCCAGAGGGAAAAACACTTAAAAAGCTCCGTGACAAAGAAATACAAGACCGTAGCAATCTCTCATCCATTTCCTTTTACGATGAAGGCATGTCCCGGAATTTCGAGCTCTACTATCACGCCTATCCCTATGAATTAGTTTACACTTATGAACACACATTTGATAAGCATATTTCCCTGGTTGATTGGACACCGATTCTCAGTTCAAATCTTCATATCGAAACTGCTAGCCTCGAGGTAAAGTTGCCATTGGATATGAACATCCGAATTATGGCAGACCCTTCACTTTCCTACCAGGTGGATAGCTCCCAATCTGAAAAAAGTCTGACATGGACTACGAAGCATCCAGATCTTCCAACTAGTGAAGTTCTTTCGGCTCCTCCTCGAAATCGAATCCCATTTGTCAAAATAGCCCCACTTGAATTTGAGTATGGTCTAACAGGCAAATTGGACACCTGGAAATCCTTTGGTGAGTGGTTGAATGCGTTAAATCAATACCGGGGAGAATTAACTGCCCAGGAGAAAACCACGGTGGACAAACTTATCCGGGATGCATCCACTGAAAGTGAGATTATAGAAATCCTCTACAGCTATATGCAGGATAACACCCGCTATATTTCCGTTGCCTTGGGGATTGGTGGAATGCAACCTCATCCTGCGATCCATGTTTGCAAAAACAAGTATGGGGATTGCAAAGATCTTACCAACTATATGCAAGCACTTTTATCCTATGCGGGAATTCAGTCCTACTACGTCGTAGTTAATGCCGGCGACCCAATTTCAAAAATTGATCGTCAATTTCCTTCCCAGCAATTCAATCATGTTATTCTATGTGTTCCATTGAAAGGTGACACTATCTGGTTGGAAAACACGAGTGATACTAATCCTCCCGGATACCTGGGAACATTCACCCAAAATCGGATTGGACTCCTGGTGGATGAACACCAGAGTCGCCTGATTAATATTCCGGCCCTTGATTCGAGTGGTGTTTTATCAGAATCAAGATATACTATCAAAAGTAACTCCGAAGCAAATGGATTTCATTTTGAAATGCACGGTCGATACCGTGGGGATAAATACGAATACATCAAACACGCTTTGGAGGAAGGAGATCAACAAGTGTTCAAGTCAGTATTAAGATATATTATCCCATTTCCCATTGATGATATCACAAATGTAAGTGCTAAGGAACATCCTACACCCAAAATAGATGTAACTTCAATCGGTACTCTTGACCGGTATATCCGCCATGTAGGCAATCAATATTTTGCACCGGTTCCACCGCTTGATATTCCTGAGTTAGAAACTATCGAATCCAGAACCAGCCCAGTCCAAATTGACTACCCTCTCAACATTATTGATACCATCGTAATTCAGGGTAAACTATCTCCCGATTTCGATCTACCGGAAAAAACGCAGATCTCCGGAACTTATGGCTCCTACTCAGATGAATTTGTTCTAACCCATGAGTCAATTCAGATGATAAGAAAATACCAAATAAAGGCAGGTAACTACCCTTTAAACGAATACGAAAAATTCTATGAATTTATCGGAAGGTTAAAAAAGCATACGGAAAATCTATTTATATCATTTTCATTATAGAATTCATTAACTCGTGATCAAAATAATAACCGCCATATGCATTGTCTTTCTGGGCATCAATGCCATTTCGGCTCAAAATTATTCCAGAAAATTAGGGGAAATCGGCAGATCTGAAATTGACCTTCAGGCATGGCCAGATGACACTATCGCTGAGGCAGTAGTTCTATTTGATATAGGGTCATCAAAATTTGTGATCTCAAGTGAGTATCACTATATCTCATTCACAAGAGAAAAAAGAATTAAGATTTTGAAGCCTGCAGGAGAGCACCTCGGGGAGATAGCCATTCCTCTTTACAATAGCAGCCGAAAGACTGAAAGGCTTCATGATTTTACCGGTGTGGCTTACTACAAGAGCAGTGATCAAACAGGGAAACAAGAAATTAATCTCACTGATGGTTATGAAGAAAGGGTCAACGATAATTGGAGACTAATCAAATTCGTATTTCCTAATGTAAAACCAGGAACCATCATCGAATACCGATATAACATTGAGACACCCTTCCATTTCAACCTCCCAGACTGGCAATTCCAATCTGAAATACCCACATTATTTAGCGAATACACTGTCAGCATGATACCTTTTTATAACTATATCTACCTGACTCACGGAATAAATGAATTCACAAACTATCAGCAGAAAAGAGGTGAGCGGAAATCATACGGATCTATTGAGTATGATGATATGGATCACATTTTTACCATGGAAAACTTACCCGCATTTCGTGATGAAACCATGGTTGCCTGTGTCGATGATTACAAAATGAGCATTGATTTTCAACTATCTGAAATAAACCATCCCAGTGGGGCAAAAGAAACAGTTATAACCAGCTGGCAGGAACTTTCAAGGGAATTCATGGATGCAGCCAGCTTTGGAGGATATATAAAAAAGGCACAAAAGCTTGGAAAGAAATTATTAGGTGAGGACTGGTCTGCTATAACAGAAATGAGTAGGGACAAAATTCCAGAGGCCATTATCGGAAAAGTGAAAAACACATACCGTTGGAACCGAGAGTTCACTAAATTTGCATCACAAAGTCCAAGAAATTTCCACGAAAGCCAGATTGGCAGCTCAGCCGATATTAACCTCTTCGCTCTGGCACTTTTGCAGGAAGCAGGATACACTGTAGAACCCGTACTGATCAGCACGAGAGATCATGGCCTTGTTCATAAAGAATATCCTATTGAAAGCTTCTTCAATTACGTGGCTATTCTATTGCAAGACGATGACAAATCATTGGTTCTGGACGCGACCGATAAAAACGTGGCCAATGACCGATTACCAATTTGGTGCCTTAATGAATCTGGGCTCAAAATTGATAAAAATGATGTCGCGTGGATTGATCTCAGCCCCAAAATCATATCTGAAGAAAAAGTAAATCTAAAAATAGAAT
>JAUILF010000448.1 GCA_030433135.1 Bacteroidia bacterium
TCTTTGTTCATTCTGAATGAACATGCTGCTCAAACCTGTTGCTCTGGTGGAGTGCCATTGTCGGCCAATCTGGGTTTGCCACCCACAGTGGAAAAAACTATTCAGACTTCTCTAAGCTATGATCTAAATGTGTTAAAGACATTGAAGTCGGGTTCAGACCAGCTGGATGATCAGTCCCGAACCAGAAGAACACATTCGGTGCTCTGGCAATGGGGGTATTCTTTCAGTGAGTCCTTTTCGGTGGAAGGACTTTTTACCTGGATAGAGCAGGAAAGGGAGATCCGGCAGCTTACATCTGAGGTGACATCAACCCGGGGACTGGGTGACCCGGTGGTGCTATTAAAGTACCGTATTATGGAAGGGGATCGCCGATCGGTATATCTGGGCCTTGGAGCCAAGGCACCACTGGGTAGGTATGATCTGAAAAATGACCTCGGACTCACCATTGTAGCCGATCTTCAGCCGGGGACAGGGGCATGGGATGGCATTCTATGGGGGCAATACTTACAATCTTTTGAAGACAGGGCCATGAATTGGATTACCACTTTTAGTGCCAGTTTTAAGGGAAAGAACAATGATTATTTATTGGGGCAATCATATCAGTTTGGCAATGAAATTCAACTGATGAGTGCGATCAGTGATCGATTTTCACTGGCGAACTTAATGTTTGAACCCTCTTTGCAACTTCGGTTTCGAGCTGTTGCGCACGACCGGATTGACAATCAGACATTGCCGAGTACCGGAGGATCATGGATATTTGTCAACCCTGGTTTAAATTATCTGGTCAATCCTCGCTGCTTTATACAGATAAATACAGAATTGCCGATCTGGTCCCGTGTAAAAGGGACACAATTATCACCTACCTGGAGGTTAAATACCGGAGTGTTATTTCGAATACCTTTATCCAAATCAGTGCAACCTGATCCATACCTTGATTTATAGCATATCTTTGAAAAGATGAGACCTTTAAAAAACCTGAGATCAAAAATGTGGATTTATCTGATAACCGCTCTGTTACTCCAGGGTACCAATGGATGTTCGAAATCGGGAGGTGAAACACCTGTAGGAGCCACTCCACCAACCAACCAGACTGATTCCTGGATTATTCCACAGGACAAAGTGCTGGATGGCGGACCCGGTAAAGATGGAATACCATCTGTTGATGAGCCAAAATTCTCAACGGTCAGTAATATTGATTTTCTTGAGCCTGAGGAGCTCGTAATAGGTGTCCATGTTGATGGGAAGTACAAAGCTTACCCACACGCGATTCTTGATTGGCATGAGATCGTGAATGATGAAGTAGGGGACAAAAAGGTTGCCATCACCTATTGCCCTTTAACCGGTACCGGGATTGGCTGGGACCGTGAGGTGGGAGGGGAGTTGACGACTTTTGGGGTGTCCGGCTTACTGTACAATAGCAACCTGATTCCCTATGACCGGAAGACAGACAGCAATTGGTCACAAATGCTTTTACAGAGTGTCCAGGGGGATCATGCAGGACTGTCGATTGAGACTATTCCAGTGCTGGAGACCAGCTGGCTAACATGGAAAACGATGTATCCCGATTCGGAAGTTATGACGCTCGAAACGGGTTTTAACCGGGATTACAATCGATACCCCTATGGAGATTTTAAAACCAATCATGATTTCCTGATTTTCTCAGTAGAACCCGACGATGATCGATTGCCTCGCAAACAAAGAGGTTTGGGAGTTTTGATCGATCGGGCTCAACGTTTCTACAGTCTGCAGTTATTTGAAGAACCCCGGGTTATCCATGATACACTGGGCACTGTCCGCCTGATCGTAGTGGGAAGTGAGGAACACAATTTTGTGATGGCATTCGAAAACGTGCTGGCCGATGGAACCAGATTGCAGTTTGAAACACAGGATGACCTTACGGGAGCATCTGTGATGATGGACCAGAATGGGACCGGGTGGAATCTATTTGGGGTGGCGATTTCGGGCCCTGGAAAAGGTACAAGATTGACTCCAGTTACAGCTTTTATGGGATACTGGTTTGCCTGGGGAGCCTTTTATCCCGATATCGAAATTTATGGGGATAATTAATTGCAGACTTCACAATTTGAGTTAAATAATAAGGCAGGCACCAGCAACTGACTACCAGGTAGCACTTTATCAAAATGTTTAGGACAAGCTACTAAATTGTTCTCCAGGACTAAAAAAGGGGAAGGTCAGAAGCCTCCCCCATAGCTGGATCTTAACTAGTATCAGAATCTCTCTACCTGTTGACGATAAGTTGCCTGGTGTAGAGATCTGACTCACCTTTCAGGTGTAGAATATACATACCACTATCAAAGGTGGTGAGGTCAATATTCCTGTTTTGATTTCCGGAAACGTTCACTTCGTATATCATTTGGCCTGTTACTGTGAAAATCTGCAGAAGACCTTCGCCGGTATCTCCGGTGCGGAGAGTAAAGCGACCTGAAGATGGGTTCGGAAACACCTGAACACTTTCACCGGTATCCTCTATCAAATTTTCAGTTTCCGGGTTGGGCGACAAGGCCAGCTCTTCATCACATGTTGGTGCTGTGTAGAGACGGGGTCCGACGGCAACACAGCCATTCTGTAAAGTAATTTTCACCTGCATATTCTTCTTGCCATCACTAGGGATACCGGCAATGCCAAGGTAGAAATATACTTCACCCTCAAAGAAGTCGTATCCTAAAGTGAATATGGGATAATCCTTGCCCTTTACTTTGGCGGCATACTGGCTGGGATCCAATGGCTGATTCAGTGGATTGATTCCTTCCACTCTCACGTAAATGACATGTGACCCGGGAGGACCCACAGCACCGTTTATGTCACAAATGGGAAATGGCACGACAGGGTCAAGGGAAATACCAGTTATCTTACAGGGTGAGCCATCATTAACTGGATCAGGGGGAAGGCAATTGGCTACCTCCGACCAGCCGTGATCGGCAAACATGCCAATCGTGGCAGTGCCGGGATCATGAATAGCTTCCTGAAAACCAAGGAATGGAGTCATCAGGGATTGTGCTGTTCCTGGAGGAAACACGGTTTCATCCCAATGACTATAGCTGGAACCGGGCTGAAAGCTTGCCGGTGCAAAAATGGCGGGTGGACTACCATTAGCCGCTACAGCTGATGGGGCATTGACAAAGAGGTCATTACTCTGGAAATACGCCCCCAGGGCTGGAGTAATAGCACCGGGAGGATCGATATCCAAAGGAGAAAGGCCGGCACTGTTTTGTACATAGGTGTCATAAACCGTTGGCAGCCCGCCGAACCCATATATCCCAAGGAGTGGGCTGGGAATAGCGTCTGCAGATCCGAAGAAGCCGAGCCCATGACCTAATTCGTGTATCACCACTGTGGCAAAATCGTACGTACCCGGGGGAGGATTACCATCCCGGCCGAAATACCAGCCAAAACTGCTACTGAAATTGGCGATAATATCGGCTTCTCCTGGTATCAGATCCACGCCCGCCAGGGCATCCCCCAGTGCCGAACCATACCAGGTACCGGGAACACCGGCTCCAAAATCACGAACAATGAAATTGGGACCAGCGGAACCCAGTACTCCGGGGTCGAGAGGGGTGAAGTTGGCAGTTACTTTGATCGGAACGGCGGAGGTGATCTGACTTTCCCAGATTTCAACAGCGTATTGGAAGGCGTCCATGGCTTCAGGATAATCATCAAAACCTATATAGGTCACTTCAATATTGCCACAGTCTTCATTAACACTGCGTTGGGTCGATTTTCGCATGCCTGCCGGTGGATGGATATGAGATTTCCGGGCTATATCTTCGGCCCGGTACAGGCAGATAGGGTGATCCAGTTTCTGAATGTGTATGCCGCCGGCTCCAATCTGGTCTTTGGCATTTTGCCGAAAGAGCGATTCTTCGGGCGACTGGGCATTCATATAGGTTAATAGAAACATTGAAGAGAGAAAGAGTAATAGCTTCTTCATACTTGAGTTGTTTTATGGTGAACTAATGAGTTTAGAGTGTGTCACTTCAAAAGTGGATTCTTCATTGGGGTTACGTAATAGAAAGACTTAATGCATAGGAGGGGGTTCCGCCCCTGGTTTGTGAAGAATATAAGAAACTACTTCAATTTGTAGGTAAGATGTTTCAGTATAATATTTACTTAAGTAGATTAAGGTCAGAGGAGGATTTGAATTTAGGTATTGGCTGTAGGCAGCAGAATTACGAAGGAAGTCCCGCTTTCCTTACTGCTCTCAACATTTATCTCACCCCCGTGAGCTTTGATAATATCATAGCTCAAACTTAATCCCAACCCCGTTCCTTGCCCCGTTGGTTTGGTGGTGAAAAAAGGCTGGAATATTTTGTCTATAATTTCGTCCGGGATGCCGGGGCCGTTGTCCTGGACGATGATTGCGATGGTACCCCCGGTCCCTAATGAGGA
>JAUILF010000449.1 GCA_030433135.1 Bacteroidia bacterium
TTTGGTTGCGATGCCGTGGATTGCCAGTATTACTGGAAGGATACAAAGACCTTCGAAATTAGTGCTGTTAACAAATCATTTGATGGTAATGAAAATCAATCAATTGGGATCGCATCAGTCTTTGCCGCATTGGGTGATAATGAACTGGGATTGTCACTCCGTGAATACAAAGACTGGAACAAACCTGGAAATTGTGGATTCTATGATCTGGATACTACATCCACTCGAAGGTTGACCATACTAGAAGTGGATACCATCAACTACCTGATAGAAGGCACATTTGAATTTACCGCCATTGATCACTATGAAGATTGTAAAGACACGATCCATATCACCGATGGTTACTTCCATGTAAACTTTCGATTTTAGTAATCACCTGATTTTCAGACTATAAGACGACTATTTGTTATGGTCGTCATCTGGTTAGATCCAGATGACCAGCCATTCTCATGCATTTTCTAACCCATAAATTTCCCTTAAAATGAAAAATTTGTACCTGCTTTGCTTCATTATCTGGTTACTCCCGCTCACCTTATTCAGTCAAGAACCCCCTCCTGATGTCGAAGCTCAATTGATAGAAGCCATGAGTCAGATGGACTACAGTACTCTTCAGACGGGGATTCATATCGATCGAGTGCCACCATATTTTTCGGTCAACAGCTATGATGGCACCTGGCCTTCAGATAGTGTGCAAGTGAACTGGATGACTATGCGATTTCTCTATGGCATGTTGGATTATGCTCAGGTGGGGAATCCGGTATTACTACCATTGGACAGTATGATGAATCAGCATTGGGATGACCTGCAGGATCAGGATACCACAGTTATCGGTGGCTTGTGGATTGGCTATGACCGATTCAAGCCCTGGGCGGTGGATAGCAATCTCATCTGGTTTGACAGCACCCATTTTCATCGCGTATCCGGTGCAGCCACACCCTTTGAATATGGAGAAGTATTTGCGTTCAGCCCTTCCGATCCCATCCGATACGGTTTGATCCAGACCATCGTTCTAGATTCAACCTGGCTATTGACCAACCAGGCCTCCGGATGGCAGTCTCTCTTGTTGGATGCAGATGATGGATTGGGATGGAGAACGGTTACACCAGGGCAGGTCTTGACCATCACCTATCCTCATGAGGGATTAAAACAGTTTCAAGTCAGGATGATCCCCACCACAGGCGACACCCTGCTGTCTGCATCCTGGTGGGATATTCGCGACGAAGCACAACTCACCACGCCTGTTATACGTGGATTTAATAAAAATCCTGATGAGACATTATCGATACCGGAGGGTCAAGATCCAATCACCTGGAAGATATGGGTGAAGGAAAAAAACCATTGTGGAGAAGACTCCTGGAAGAAAATAGATGCCAGCCTCCCAGAAGGACTGACGGCCTATATTTTCTACAATCAAGAGTGTGAAACCCCTGCCTTGCGCAAACCACTGTTTCTGGTCAATGGCTTTGACCCGGCCAGGAGTCATGGTTGGGATTTTATTTTGGGCGATGATGGAATTTTAGAGAAACCGTATGGTGATCTAAGTCTTAAAAAGTTATCGGACCATCTGCACGATGAAAAGTATGATATCATCTATGTGTCCTTCAGTGATGCGACAGGAGATATCATTGCAAATGCCGCCTGGTTGCAGCAATTGATCGAGACTGTAAATGATATGAAGGCTGCTGCTGGAAGCAAGGAGAAAAACGTGGTGATCGGGGCCAGTATGGGAGGTCTGGTGAGCAAGTGGGCCCTATTGACCATGCAAAATGCCGGAATAGACCACGAAACTGAATTATTCATGACGGTGGATAGCCCATTAAGAGGAGCAAATATTCCGTTGGGCCTCCAGGCAATGTTGAAAGATCTGGGAAAAACCACGGTTTTTGGAAAATCTTTGAGAAGCCAGATTCCGACCTTGAGATTTAATCTGGAATCATTAGAAAGCAAGGGCGCACGACAGATGCTGTATTACAACTGGATGTCGGTAGGTTGTACCTATTGCAACGGGACAAATCTTGCTGATGAACATGATGCCTTTTTTCAGGAGTTTCAGTCCCTTGGATCACTGGACATCCCTCATATCGGCCTGACGAATGGCTCCCTCAATGGAGAAGGTAACAATATTGATCCATCGATAAATTTACTGGATGAGTTGCAAGCAGAAGACCTTTTGCAGAAAATGTTCAAAAGTTGCGACAAGCAACCAGTCCAGTTAGTAAATTTCTATATGGAGTTGAAGGTATGGGCGACACCGGGTTATTCTGGTTGGATCAATGCATGGGTAGGCAACAAGTCCGGAGTGGTCTTTACAAAACGTACACTTACGAAAGTACTAACATTCCTACCGTGGGTGTCCTGGTCTGTATATAAAGCCGATGCCATTACCAGCTGGGATAATGCCCCTGGAGGATTACGGAGTTTTAATTCAGAAGATGATAATGGAAATGAGCAGCAAGACTTTCCATGGAAGAGGAAATCCTTTTGCTTTATTCCCACTGTCAGTGCGCTGGATATTGCCGGGGCCGACCCATTCTACACCGGATACAATCTTCTGGATGTAGAAGGTAACGTAGAGGATGGTAAAACGACATTGCGATCCTATGTAGGCGCAGTTGAAGCATCTCCAGGACAATTTTGGGAAGAGCAGACCAACCAGGAGCATGTGAGTTTTGACCGTCGCACAGCCAATTTTACCAAGTCACTATTAAAGACCATTGGAATTCCAGCAGCAAACAACCCCTTGACAAATCGTATATTCAATTATGGCAAGGTCAACCCCTTTACGGTGAATCCGGAAGTGGCTACACCCTTGAACACACGAAATATTATCGACTATAATCTGTCGATTATTACGAATGGGCAATTGTGGATCAACCGGGATGACCATATCGGCTTCACGGACGTGACGACTAATCCGTTAAATCTGGGTGAAGAGGTCTATGACGTTCATGTGCGACCAGCCTTCTGCGATGGAGGTGCAGTAACTGTAGAGGTGATCGAGGGCGGTCAGATCAGAATCGGGCATGATGGCACGGGCAACCAAGGTCAACTCATTATGCATGAGAATACTTCCTTGCTAGTCAAAGGGTCAGGGGAAATTGTCCTTGAAAATGGATTTGATAATAACATCATCCTACAAGGTGGTCAGATGACTATCTATGGAGGAGGCGTTGTCGATGCCCGCTGGGGTAGTCGAATACTCGTCCAGTCAGGTAGTACACTCGCAGTTGAAGCTGGTGGCAAGCTATTTTTGAAGCAGTATTCCAGTCTGGAAGTAGAAGAAGGTGGCAAACTTGTCCTCGAACCCGGAGCGGAGATCTACCTGTGGGATGGTCAAAACCCCGAAGGAGAAGCGACTATCCACATTCATGATGGAGGCGAACTGGAATGGCAAGGGGATATTCAGTTTGGTGGTAACGGATTTTTCCAGTTTGATGATGGCCACACATTTACTTTGCTCAGTGATTGGAATCTGTCTGGTATGGGCAAAGGGACACGAATGGTTCGATTGAACTATGGCGCAAACCTTAAGATTATAAATCAAAACATATATCTCAGTGATGGTGCTGTGGAGTTTGACAATTGGTCATCCATAGACCATTCCTATGGAGAAAACCGTTTGGAGGATATGACCTTTTACGGAGCCTACTACCAGTCCGGCTTCGGTATAAATGATAAGTATCCGACGAAGGTGTTCATCGACAATTGCCATTTCGACAATTTATCAAACGGATATAATGTGGCTGGTTTTCAGGGTGTGAACCCGGATTTCATCCTTCAAAATTCCTTGTTTGAAGATTGTGTCAATGGTCTGACGGCCAGCCCGGCCACATGGATCAGTATTGATCAAACGGTATTTGATCATTGTATCACAGGTGCGTACTTCAAGGATGTAAAGTATGCATATCTGAATGACTGTAGTATCCTTGGAGATCCGGTAACAGCTGATATTGGAGTTTACCTGGAAGACACACCTGTTTTCCGCATGCATGGCGGAGTGATGGATGGGCTGGATGATGGCATCCAATCCCTAGGGATAGGTAATCAATCAAATATATTTCTTTATTCACAAGCGACAATAAGTAATTGTGACAGAGGAATCTATATCGAAAAGGGCGGCATCAATTCGAATGGTTTAGATTTCGGAATGGTTCTACTTGATTGTGCAAACTTGCTTAACAACAAGGAAGGTGTGATCGGTGAGGACATCCTCCTTCAAGTGGATGCAGTGAACAATGCTTCACATCACCCGAATCAGACCATCACACCCAATACTTTTGTCAACGGAGCCAATGCCTTTACGTATGATGATATTTTCCAGATCTGCTATGATGATCGGGATGCTGATAATGTATATGCCAGACAGAATGTTTGGGGTAATGGGGCACCAAGTGATCAATATGAT
>JAUILF010000045.1 GCA_030433135.1 Bacteroidia bacterium
TAGAGGCAGTCGAAGGAGTATCACCCAGACAACGCAAGCCTGAATCGGATCTCACCATGTTGAGTGGAATGGACCCTTTGGTAATCCGACCGGATTCCAATTTTGTCAATATTGGTGAACGCACAAATGTCACCGGATCCAAAAAGTTTGCCCGGTTGATCAAATCAGGTCAGTTTGAGGAGGCTTTAGATGTGGCCAAACAACAGGTAGAAGGGGGTGCGCAGATCATCGATGTCAATATGGATGAGGGCCTCCTGGACTCAGAAGAAGCCATGACTCATTTTCTCAACCTGGTGGCTTCTGAACCCGATATCGCCAAGCTGCCCATCATGGTGGACTCTTCCAAATTTCATGTGATAGAGACGGGACTCAAGTGTCTTCAGGGCAAAGGAGTGGTTAATTCTATTTCCTTGAAAGAGGGTGAGGAGAGTTTTTTGCAACAAGCCAGAACCGTTAATAAATATGGTGCTGCTGTGGTGGTCATGGCTTTTGACGAAGAAGGCCAGGCTGATACCACTGATCGTAAAGTATCGATCTGTAAGCGCGCCTATGATCTGTTGGTGGAGAAAGTCGGATTCAAGCCATGCGATATCATTTTTGATCCCAATATTTTTGCAGTAGCTACCGGTATCGAAGAGCACAATCAATATGCTATCTATTATCTGGAAGCCGTTAAGCAGATCAAAAAACTTTGCCCCGGAGCAAAAGTGAGTGGTGGGGTAAGTAACCTTTCCTTTTCATTCAGGGGTAACAATCATGTCAGGGAAGCCATGCACGCCTCTTTTCTGTATCACGCGGTGCAGGCCGGTATGGACATGGGTATCGTCAATGCCGGAATGATGGAAGTCTACGAGGAAGTACCCAAAGATTTGATGACACTGGTGGAGGATGTGCTGTTTGACAGAAGGCAGGATGCTACCGAAGCGTTGACTGACTATGCTGAAAAAGTCAAGACCAACGGTAAGAAACTGATCCGGGACCTTACCTGGCGAGAGGGTACGGTGGAGGAGCGGATTTCGCATGCACTGGTAAAGGGGATTACCGAGTTTATAGTGGAAGATACAGAAGAGGCCAGGAAGAAATATCCGAGTGGACTTGCTGTCATCGAAGGCCCCCTTATGGCGGGTATGAATGTGGTGGGTGATCTCTTTGGTGCCGGAAAAATGTTTTTACCCCAGGTTGTAAAGAGCGCGAGGGTCATGAAAACCTCGGTCAATTACCTGACACCCTTCATTGAAGAGGAAAAAACCCAGAGTGATGAAGGAGCTAAAGGTAAAGTGCTGCTGGCTACGGTGAAGGGTGATGTACATGATATCGGAAAAAATATCGTGGGTGTTGTCTTGGGATGCAACAACTATGAAATTATAGACCTGGGTGTGATGGTGCCGGCCGACAAGATCCTGGATACGGCGGTAAAAGAAAATGTTGATATAATCGGCCTCAGTGGACTCATAACGCCCTCTCTGGATGAGATGGTTTATGTAGCTCAGGAAATGGATCGAAGGGGAATGACCCTTCCTTTGTTGATCGGTGGAGCTACGACATCCAAGGTACACACTGCCGTCAAAATTGAACCTAAGTATTCGGGCATATGTATGCATGTGCTCGATGCATCGCGCAGTGTGGGAGTGGTTAGTAATCTACTATCCAAGGATGAAAACCTGCGCAGTAATTTTGTGCTCGATGTTAAAAAAGAATATGATCAGGTCCGGACCCAACGAGCAGCGCGGCAGGAGATCAAGCAATATGTGAGCTTACAGGAGGCAAGAGAAAACCGGCTTAAGCTGGATTTTGAAGGCTATACTCCTCCAAAACCAACGTTACTGGGTTCCAAGGTTTGGAAGGACTATGACCTGGCCAGTCTGAGAGATTACATTGACTGGACCCCATTCTTTTCCAGTTGGCAAATGGCCGGCAAGTATCCACAGATCCTTGAAGACAAGGTGGTAGGGGTAGAGGCAACCAAACTCTTTAATGATGCCAATGCCATGCTGGACCGGATCATCGCCGAGAAGTGGTTTACAGCCCAGGCAGTAATTGGTATTTATCCGGCTAATTCGGTCAATACAGATGATATTGAATTATACGCTGATGAAAGCCGGAACCAGATCTTGCGAACGCTGAAATGTCTGCGGCAACAACGGAAAAAGGCAACAAACCGGCCTAACCTCAGTCTGTCGGACTTTATAGCACCTGCCGGTGAGGCAGAGGACTACATGGGAGCCTTTGCAGTAACTGCCGGGGTGGGCATTGAAAAATGGGTGAAACATTTTGAAGCCGAGAATGATGATTACAGTGCCATTATGGTGAAAGCTCTGGCTGATCGCCTGGTGGAAGCGCTGGCTGAGCATATGCACGAAAGAGTGAGGAAGGAATTTTGGGGTTATGACAGGGAAGAGTCTCTGGAAAACGATGCTTTGATCAAAGAGAAGTATCGAGGCATCCGTCCGGCACCGGGCTATCCGGCCTGTCCCGAACACACTGAAAAAAGACAACTTTTCGATCTGCTTAAGGTAGAGGACGAAATCGATATGCAACTCACGGAACACTTTGCCATGTATCCGGCAGCCTCAGTAAGTGGCTGGTATTTCAGCCATCCTGAGAGTAAATATTTTGGCCTGGGTCAAATAAGCAAGGATCAGGTAGAGGATTATGCCCGCCGTAAGGACATGAAATTAGAGGAGGCCGAAAGGTGGTTGGCACCACTCTTGAATTATGAAACCTCATGACCGACCCCCAGACTCCAATACAACCTTATTACCAGGAAGAGGAAGTAACCCTTAAGGAAATAATTCTCAAGGTTCGTGCTTTTCTCTACGAAATTTTTGTTAACTGGAAATTGATTCTAATAATCTGTATTCCTTTCGTATCATATATGTTGTATGATGCCATTATTTCGCCCATACGGTATCCGGCCACACTAACATTTATGGTGGAGGAAGATGAAAGCACCAGACTGGGGGGTGTAGCAAATGTTCTTGGTCAATTTGGTATTTCTGGGGTGCAGAGAGGAAAGTACAACTTAGACCGAATTCTAGAAATATCGAGATCAAGACGCGTTTTGCAAATGGCCCTTTTTGCAAAATGTGAAGTTGAGGGAGATAAAGACTTCCTTGCAAATCATCTTATTAAAGAATATGATTACCATGCCAGATGGAAGGAAGACTCTACTGGATTAAAAGGTTTTTTGTTTACTCACGATAGTATTGCAGGCTTCAACAGAGTTGAGAATAGAGTTTTAAAAGCTCTTCAGCATCTGATGAATGGTACTAATGACGATCCCGGAGCATACCAAACTTCCTATAATGATGACACAGGTATAATGACATTGAAAATGTCTGCTCCCAGCGAAGAGCTTGCCATTACTATGGTGGATACTCTATTTGGGAAGCTAACTTCCTACTACGTATTCAATGCAACCGACAAAGCTGAGACTACTTATCAGGTGATGAAACTTAAGACAGATTCCCTTGCTAAGGCTCTTTCAGCTGCAGAGTATCGATTGGCAGAATTTCTGGATAAAAACAAAAATATCTTTTCTGCCAGAGAGGGTTCACTTCAGCAAACAAGATTAACTACTGAAGTTCAGCGGTTGCAAATTTTACATGGGGAATCTCTGAAAAATCTGGAGTATGCAGATTTTACCCTAAAGAATAGGACTCCTTTCATTACTTTAATTGATAACCCGTTACCGCCTTTAAGACCAGTAGAAGAATCTAAGCCTAAAGCTATACTAATTGGATTACTCCTGGGCTTAATAGTCGGCTCAGCCTTTGTAATCGGCAGAAAGATTTATCGCGACGCCATGCAATAAGGCACACATTATACTAATTTGGCATGCATTTCGCATTAGTTTCACCATTTGCTGTTTTCAGGAAATTGAGTAATATTGTTGCTCAATCTTATGATAGAGACCCTCATATCTTCCAAGACGCGTATCAAGTTGCTGCTCAAATTCTTTTTGAACTGCAACACAACCGCCTATCTCCGTAGCCTGGAGTCAGAGTTTGGTGATTCTACCAATGGTATCAGGCTCGAGCTTAACAGGATGGAAAAAGCAGGCATGCTTTCTTCTCACATGGAAGGAAACAAGAAGTTTTTTCAGGCCAATACCGAGCATCCGTTGTACGAGGAGATACACAACATCCTGCTGAAGCATATCGGGCTGGATAAAGTAGTGGAAAACGTAGTGGAGCGATTGGGAGATGTCCTGGAAGTGTATCTGGCCGGCAGTTTTAGCCGGGGTATTGACAGTCAGATCATTGATCTGATTTTTATTGGAAAGATCGATATCAACTACCTGGTACAATTGCTTCAAAAGGTGGAGAAGAGAATCAATCGCAAAGTGAGATATCTGATCTACGAACCTGAGGAGAAGTCCGATATCGACTGGAACAGCTTTGATCCCAGGCCCTTGTTATTGTGGAACAATAACGGTCTGAAAAACTAATGGAAGCAATGGACATGTACAAGAGATTGAAGCAGAAAGAAGCGAAGGTAGCCGTAATTGGCCTTGGTTATGTGGGGCTACCACTGGCTTTGGCCATGGCGCGAAAGTACCAGGTCATGGGTTATGACATTAGCCAGTCACGGATTGAAATGATGCGGAAGCATATCGACCCTTCGGCAGAACTCGATGTTGCTGATTTTGAAGGCTGTGACATTACTTTCACTTCCAGAGCTGAAGATTTAAAGCAGGCTCACTTTTTCATTGTGGCTGTGCCCACACCGGTTGACGATCATCGCATCCCCAACCTAAAGCCTGTCTTGGCTGCATCGCATGATGTAGGAAAGGCACTAAAAAAGGGCGACTATGTGATCTACGAGAGTACGGTTTATCCCGGGTGTACCGAGGAGGATTGTCTACCTATACTGGAGGAGGAGTCGGGGCTGAAGCTGGGTGAAGGGTTTAAACTGGGCTATTCACCGGAGCGAATCAACCCGGGAGACAAGGAGCGCACCATTACCACCATCCTGAAGATTGTCTCGGGCAACGATGCCGAAGCCTTGCGCATCATTAGTAAAGTATATGGCAAGATCATTAAGGCTGGCATCTATGAGGCCGAATCAATAAAAGTAGCTGAAGCCGCCAAGGTGATTGAAAACACCCAGCGTGATCTCAATATTTCTTTTGTTAACGAGCTGGCTATCATTTTTGACCGGATGAATATCAATACCAGGTCCGTTCTGGAAGCTGCCGGGACCAAATGGAACTTCTTAAGATATCATCCCGGATTGGTGGGGGGGCATTGTATCGGGGTGGACCCGTACTATCTGGTTCACAAGGCCAAGCAGCTTGGGTATGATCCGCAGGTGATCCTGAGCGGTCGCCGGGTAAATGACGGGATCCCGGAGTTTATTGCCAAGAAGTTGGTGCAAACGCTGATCATGCAGGGCAAAACACCCCAGGAATGCAAGGTAGTCGTCATGGGTGTCACTTTTAAGGAAAATGTGGCGGATATCCGCAATTCAAAAGTAGCTGACCTCATCAGGGAGCTGATGTCATTTGCCATCCATGTGCATATCCATGATCCTCATGCTTCACCTAACGAGGTAGCCAAAGAGTACAAGTTTTCCCTGACCAAGACCCTGGATGATGATTACGATGCGGTGGTAGTGGCGGTCAACCATGCCAACTACAAAGACTATGATGTGGACTTTTTCAAGTCCATCATGAAGGGGAAACCCATTCTCTTTGATATCAAGGGGATGTACGATTTTAAACCAAATGGATTGACTTATTGGAGTTTGTAAAATGAACACTGCAAAAAACACCATAGAAAACCATTTGACTGAAAGCATTCCCAGGTGGTTTGCTGTCAGAACAAGGTACAAGGCCGAGAAGGATGTGGCCAGGCGATTGGCCCGCAAACAGATTGAATGTTACGTTCCGATCAACAGGGTGGTGCGTCAGTATGCCAGTAAGCGTAAGGTAGTTGAGTTACCCCTCATACATAATTATGCGTTTGTGCGGATAGTTCGTAAAGAGTATGTTCCCGTCCTTGAAACCGAGCATGTTGTCCGATTTCTCAATTTTTCCGGCAACCTTATTTCGATACCGGATGAAGAGATCACCCTCCTAAAGAGAATATGTCAGGAAATTGAAGATATTGCAACCGAACCACTGGAGTTTGAAAAATACCTGCCAGTGGAAATCATAGGTGGCAATCTCACTGGTATCAGTGGCAAATTGATTGAACAAAGAGGAAGAAACTTTTTGGTGGAATTGGATCACATTGGGATCCAGCTTCACATGGAGATAGATAAGAAACTTTTGAAACCCACAGGCTCTGAGAGAAAGTACCTGGATGATGATGAGGAAAGCCTGGGGCAGAAATATTGGCATTAATAGCCCTTGCATCCTGGTAATCAGGCATGTAGGAAAATGTGATATAAATAATTGACCATGGTCCCCCCGACTTATGAAGGGCGAAGCCATGTTCACTGCCAGAGACAAGAATAAATCAATAAATGAATATAGCTGTAATAGGAACGGGATATGTCGGCCTGGTATCAGGTACTTGTTTTGCCGAAACCGGAAATCATGTAGTTTGCGTCGATATTGATGCTGAGAAGGTGGCAAAACTGAACCAGGGAGAGGTTCCCATATTTGAACCCGGATTAGACATCTTATTTGAAAGAAATACACGACAGGGCAGGTTATCCTTTACCGTTGATCTGGAAGGGACCGTAAAAAAATCCGACATCATTTTTCTCGCACTTCCCACACCTCCGGGGGCGGATGGCGCAGCTGATCTGTCACATGTGATGAAAGTGGCCGAACAGCTCAGTGGTATGATTGAGCGCTACACTATAGTAGTAGATAAAAGTACTGTGCCGGTCGGCACGGCAGAAAAGGTATCAGCGATATTGGGCAAAAAGCTTTCACCGGATTTGTTTGATGTGGTTGCCAATCCTGAATTTTTGCGCGAAGGTGTTGCCATTGATGATTTTCTGAAACCCGACCGTGTGGTCATTGGGGTAAACTCACAGAAAGCCCGCGACGTGATGCGACGTCTGTATAATCCATTTGTAAGACAGGGCAACCCCATTATTTTCATGGACCATCGCTCAGCTGAGATGACCAAGTATGCGGCTAATGCTTATCTGGCTACGCGGATCAGTTTTATGAATGAAATCGCAAATCTTTGTGAGAAGGTAGGAGCCAACGTTGATTTTGTGCGCAAAGGTATAGGTAGTGATAACCGCATTGGTAAACGCTTCTTATTTCCGGGCATAGGTTATGGCGGTAGTTGCTTTCCCAAGGATGTACAGGCTCTTTCGAGGACAGCACATGAATCCGAGTATAATTTTAAGATTCTTGATGCCGTGATGCAGGTCAACGAGTTGCAGAAGGGAACCCTGGTGCAAAAAATCACCGGATATTTGGGACAAGACCTGTCCGGAAAGAAGATTGCCATATGGGGGCTGGCCTTTAAGCCCAATACCGATGATATCCGTGAAGCACCATCACTGACCATTATCAGTGAATTGCTGGATATGGGCGCCGAAATCCATGTATTTGACCCGGAAGCAGCTGAAAACGTCAAGGCGGTTTTTGGAGATCGGATTCAATATGCAGGTGATCAATATGAAGTGCTGCCAGATGCTGATGCCCTGGCTATTCTCACAGAATGGAGTGTTTTCCGGACACCGGATTTTGAGGAGATGAAATCGCTTCTCAAATTTCCCGTTATCTTCGACGGCCGAAATTTGTATGATCTCAGAAATATGGAAGAGCTCGGTTTTTACTACCAAAGTATTGGAAGGGATTTGATAAATGCGACATCATGACAAAGACTGAAACAACCCAACCACCCAGAGAGTCACATCTCCGTAGCCTGTTAAAGGGCTTTACCTGGAGGATCATTGCCACTACCACCACGACGACCATCGCCTATTTTGTGACTGGTGAAGTGGGAGATGCACTGACGATCGGAGGTATCGAATTTGTGGGCAAGATTTTCATTTATTATCTGCATGAGCGCGCCTGGCAATTGGCTCCCAGGGGTACGGTTCGTAAAATCCTTAAGTCTTGACCGAAAGTACTCACATCCATCCTATTCATGATCGCATGCTTTCCCGGTCGGACAGGGAGTCAGCACTCGGTCAAAGAAGCAAAGTTCTTTGGTTGACGGGGCTCTCCGGATCGGGCAAGAGTACCATTGCCATTGCTTTGGAACGAAGGCTGTTTCAAGAAAGTTTTTTCGCACAAATCCTGGATGGAGATAACATCCGCAGCGGTATCAACAGTAACCTGGGTTTTTCGCTGGAAGACCGAAAAGAGAACATTCGGCGCATAGCCGAGGTGGCCCGTTTGTATTTGCAAAGTGGAGTTATAACTTTGTGCTCTTTTATTTCTCCCACGGTGGCCATCAGGAAGATGGCAGCAGATATAATTGGGGTGGAGGATTTTGTGGAAATGTATGTTGACACCCCTCTGCATATTTGTGAGAAAAGGGATGTCAAAGGTCTGTACAAAAAGGCAAGGGCAGGTGAAATAAAAGGATTTACCGGGATCGATAGTCCTTATGAAGCGCCTGTTGATCCGGCATTGACGATTAAAACTGAGGGAAAAACCATAGACGAGTCGGTTGAGGAAATATTGAACCATATCATACCCCTCATCCGACCCGAATCAAATTAAAAGCGAGATATGAACTATCATATTAATCATCTTCGGGAACTGGAATCCGAATCCATATTTATCATGCGGGAGGTTGTGTCACAGTTTCAAAATCCTGTACTCATGTTTTCCGGTGGAAAGGATTCGATCCTGATGACGTACCTGGCGGTAAAGGCATTTTATCCGGCCAAGGTACCTTTCCCCTTGTTGCATGTGGACACAGGACATAATTTTCCGGAAACGTTGAAATTCCGGGATGACCTGGTGGAGAAGTATGGATTGCGGCTTATTGTGGGATCCGTACAGGATGCCATAGACAAGGGACTGGTGACCGAGGAGAAAGGCTTTAATGCCAGTCGAAATTCGTTGCAGACCTATACCCTGTTGGACGAATTGGAGAAGGGCAAATTTGATGCAGCCCTGGGTGGTGGCCGCCGTGATGAGGAAAAAGCCAGAGCCAAGGAGCGCTTCTTTTCGCACCGGGACGAATTTGGACAGTGGGACCCCAAAAATCAGCGCCCGGAACTATGGAATCTCTTTAATGGCCGAAAACTGATGGGTGAGCATTTCCGCGTTTTTCCCATTTCCAATTGGACTGAACTGGATGTCTGGCAATACCTGGCGGAGGAAGAAGTTCCACTGCCCAATCTCTATTTTGCGCATCAACGTGAGGTTTTCGAGCGGGATGGAGTTCTGCTGGCAGATTGCGAATACATTCAAAAAAGACCGGAAGAACAAGTATTTGAAGAAATGGTAAGGTGCCGTACCATTGGCGATATGACCTGTACAGGGGTATGGAGATCCAATGCAGCAACCGTAGAAGATATTATAGCCGAGATCGCTACTACTCGATTGACGGAACGTGGCGGCAGAGCGGACGACAAGCGCAGTGAAACAGCCATGGAAGACCGGAAGAAGCAAGGATACTTTTGACGGTGATCGGTTATCGGTTGCAGGTTGCCGGTGCATCAAGTTGACATGTCTCAGTTTAAGAAGTTATTAGTCTGGCAGGAAGCAAGAGAGTTGGTTAAAGAAGTTTATGAGATATCGAAAGAAGGTGATTTTCAAAGAGATTTTGGTCTTACAAACCAAATGAGGAGAGCAGCAATATCGATAGTTTCCAATATTGCGGAAGGGGACAGACTAAATTCAAATGCCCAGAGTGTAAATCATTTTTACCATGCAAGAGCTTCGGCAGCCGAATTACAGACCCAATTGATCATCGCTAACGATATTGGTTATTTGTCTAAAGATAACCTGACCATAATGGAAGACAAGTGTGAGAAGATTTCAGCAATGCTTAACAAATTGATCTCGGTCAGAAAGCGGACATGAATATGTTGAAGAGATTAAGTGGGAGAAAGGATAGATTAAATAGGAAAGAGAACCCGGCAGCCGAACACCGGCCACCGGAGGTAATGCAGAGATGATTAGGGAAAGGGAGTTTGTATATGCAATAAGAAAAGTAAAGTTAGATCCGGCCACCTGCCACCTGCAACAGTCATAATGAAGAGAAATAAGAAAGGATAAATTAAATAAGAAAGAGAATCCGGCAACCGGCAACCGGCAACCGGCAACCGTTTAACATGGAGTCAACTGAATTATTACGATTTACCACAGCGGGGTCTGTGGATGATGGAAAGTCTACCTTGATTGGTAGGCTATTATATGATAGCAAAAGCATCTTTCAGGATCAGTTTGCGGACATTGAGCGAATCAGTGCACGCAGGGGTGAGGAAGAGGTCAATCTGGCCTTGCTGACTGATGGGCTGAGGGCTGAGCGTGAGCAGGGCATCACTATTGATGTGGCTTACCGCTATTTCTCTACGCCCAAGCGCAAATTTATCATAGCCGATACACCAGGGCATATACAATACACCAGGAATATGGTGACCGGAGCATCTACTGCCAACGTAGCCTTGATGCTGATCGATGCACGTAACGGGGTGGTGGAGCAAACGCGAAGACATGCCATTATTGCCTCACTGCTGCAAATACCGCATGTGGTAGTATGTGTCAACAAAATGGACCTGGTAGATTATAAAGAGGAAGTCTTTAACGACATACATGAACAGTTTGAGGCCTTTGCCGCCAAGCTGGATATCAAGGACTTTCACTTTATCCCCATCTCTGCTCTGAGGGGCGATAATGTGGTCACGCGAAGTGAGCGCATGTCCTGGTATGAAGGACCCACCCTGATGTATTACCTGGAGAACGTACACATTGCCAGTGATCACAATTTTATCGATTGCCGTTTTCCGGTACAGCATGTGATCAGGCCTTACAATGATGACTTTCATGACTATCGCGGTTATGCAGGTCGTATATCAGGTGGAGTATTCAAGGTAGGTGATGAGGTGATGGTATTACCATCGGGCTTTACTTCGAAAATCGCTAAAATCGATTCATTTGACGGAGAGATGGAAGAAGCATTTCCACCGATGTCGGCGACTATACTCCTGGAAGATGACATAGACGTCAGCCGGGGAGATATGATCGTACGGGTGTCAAACTCACCGGATGTAACTCAGGATCTGGATGTGATGCTCTGCTGGTTTGATAATACCAAACCCCTCCAGCCAAGGGGCAAGTATATCATTCGGCATACCACCCAGGAGGCACGTTGCATCGTCAAAGAGGTCAAGTACAAACTGGACATCAACTCCCTACACCGGGAGCTGGAAGACAAAACCCTGGAGATGAACGACATGGGCCGGGTAGTCTTACGCACCACCAAACCACTGTTTACCGATCCTTACCGTCAAAACCGTATTACCGGAAGCATCATCCTCGTAGATGAAGGCACTAACAACACGGTAGCAGCGGGAATGATAATATAGGTTTAAGGTTTAAGGTTTAAGGTTTAAGGTTGTAATAGGCAAGTATGATTTTCGCATTTGAAAAATTGCATGTGTGGTGCCAGGGTTTTCGTCGGCAACGTTTATAAACTCACAGGTCAATTTCCAGATTCGGAAAAGTATAATTTGACGAGTCAGATCAGGCGAGCTGCTGTCTCTATTACTTGTAATCTTTCTGAAGGTACCTCAAGGTCATCATTCAAGGACCAAGCCAGATTCTCTGAAATTGCATATGGAAGTTTATTAGAGGTTCTTAATCTTTTGATTGTTGCCAAAGATCTGAATCTCATTCTTGAAGAAAACTTTTCTGAACTGCGAAGTCAGATTGAGACTTTGGCAAGTCAGATATCCGGATTAAAGAAGTCCCAGTTACAGAGAATTTAGATTTTGAGTGACGTTTTTGTAAGAACCTTAAACCTTAAACCCTCAACAGGTTCTAACTTAAGATGACCACAAAACCACAAAACCAAAATACCACAATACCGGTGCTCATCACCGGTTCCGCTGGCTTTGTCGGATACCATGCTGTCAAACGGTTTCTGGAGGCAGGATATGAAGTATGGGGTATCGATAATATTAATGACTATTACGATCCCCAACTCAAACTGGACAGGTTATCTGCAGCAGGGATCGGAGCAGAAGCCCTGCAGTGGGGAAAGGAAGTAGTGAGCACTCAGCATCCGGAGTACCGTTTTGTGCGGATGAACCTGGAGGATAAAGAGTCACTGGATGCACTGTTTAGCCGGGTAAAGTTTGCCCGTGTTATCCATCTGGCAGCACAGCCGGGAGTGCGTTACAGCCTCGAAAATCCATCTGCTTATGTTCAAAGTAATGTGGTGGGATTTTTAAATATCCTGGAGGCATGTCGGCAGCATCAGGTAGAGCATCTGGTATATGCCAGTAGCAGCAGTGTTTATGGTATGAGTCGCGAGATGCCGTTATCTGTCAAAAACAATGTGGATCATCCGGTGTCACTATATGCTGCTACCAAGAAGAGTAATGAATTGATGGCTCACACATACAGTCATTTATTTGGATTGCCCACCACGGGGCTCAGGTTTTTCACGGTATATGGACCCTGGGGCAGACCGGATATGGCTACCCATCTATTTGCCAGCGCTATCACTGAAGGTCGTACTATAAAGGTTTTCAATGAAGGAAAATTGAGCCGTGATTTTACCCATGTCCGTGATATTGTTGAAGGCGTATATCAGGTCAGTACCCGACCACCACAAGGGAGCAAAAGCAATGATCACCGGGATCCGTCCACCTCCGATGCACCCTATCGGCTCTACAACATTGGAAACAGCCAGCCGGTCCAACTGATGGACTTTATCCGCACCATGGAACAGGCTATAGGCAAAGAAGCCAAAAAGGAATTTCTCCCGATGCAGCCGGGAGATGTAAAGGATACCTATGCTGATGTCACAGCTTTGGAGCAGGAATTTGGCTATCGGCCGACGACGTCCCTGACCGAGGGACTGCAGGACTTTGTGAAGTGGTTCAATAAATATTATTCCTGATTCAACCACTAAGTACACTAAGGGTTTATGCTGTCAGAATTAGGATGAGTAGGATGTATTGGATGATAGGATGTCCTTCAATTTTTCAAGAAATCAAAACCCAAAGCCCAGAGCCCAACGCCTAACGCCAAGTCTTGAACACGATTCGTTTGATGCCAGGATACACAGGATGTAAAAAAAGAACATCGAACAGGGATTAACGAACGCTGATTTTAGAAGTTAACAGGCAAATGCTGTCAGAATTAGGATGGGTAGGATGAAATGGATGAAAGGATGTCATCGTTTTCAATGTAATATGCTGATAAACAACAAGTTGTCCCCCTTGAGGGGGCCTGGGGGTGGAATGATGACACACCTTCCAAGGTACCCGATACCCGGTGCCGGGTGATCAGTTTGCACAACTATCGGAATAAGATTTGGTGAGAGGATTCAAATTTAGACTCTTAGTGTGCTTCTATTTATTCGGGAGGATCATGTCAATTATTACTGGATCGATTTATAGCGATCAAAACTACTTCTTAGGGGTAAAAAAATTGAGTTGAAATTCAAAAAAATCATAAAGGATCGGACCAACCGTTGGTTGGTGAACATGCTGAAGAAAGACCGGCTCTTGCCCATTGAGAAGACGATGGACCACGATATTTTTATCGCCGGCTTTCCCAAGTCCGGGAATACCTGGATGCAGTCACTGGTGAGTGGAGTCGTGTACGGAATTGATCCGGCGTTCCTGCCCTTTACCCTGGCAGGGGATCTTGTCGTGGATGTACATGCCCGTACTTTTTACAAGAGATACCAGGATACAGCTTTTTTCAAGACCCATTTTTTGCCAAAAAAGAGATACAAAAGGGTCATCTACCTGGTACGGGATGGTCGTGATGCCATGGTATCCTATCATTCCATGCAAAAGGTCCTGGGGCGAAAGATCTCCATGTCAGAGATGATCGTAGATGGAAAGGGAGTGTTTCCGGCCAAATGGCATAAGCATGTACGCACCTGGTTAACCAATCCCTATGATGCTGATATGATGGTGGTGAGATACGAGGATTTGTTGTCAGACACACTAAAGGAAATGCGACGTGTATGCGACTTCGTCGGGTTGGAGCGCAGTGATGAGATCCTCAATAAAGTCATCGAAGGAAACACCTTTTCGAAAATGAAAAAGAAAGCGGGCAAACTCAAGGACCTGGGACATCCCAGTTGGAGAGGTGATCATTTCAAACAGTTCTTCCGCAAGGGTCAAAGCAGTGACTACCGTGATCAGATGCCGGAAAAGCTGCTGAAAAAATTTAACCAGGAGGCCCAAGGGGAGTTGCTGGAACTAGGGTATAAGGTTTAGGAGTTGAGACGTTGAGAGGTTTAGGGGAAGGCAGTATCATGGACAGATTGAAAAATAGCCCCAGAGGGGCGAAAAGTCATAGCATTGGGCGGAAGCCCAATGTCGGATGAATTAACAAATTAAGCCCCATCGGGGCGTAGATATGAGAGGGTTATGGGTTTTGGTGTGATTCTGTGTGTTGACAAGACCTGGCGGTGTAAGCCAGCTCCGGAGGAGCGAAAACTTTGTAGCAATGGAATACAAGATTAATCGAGCCCCGTAGGGGTGACACCACCGAGTGAATTCAAAAGAGATCATCAGGCAAATAACCCAGATCCTAAGAGAAAGGAAGGACATCGCCTTTGCCTATGTATTTGGATCGGTTTTGACCAGCTATTACCAGCTAGGAAAAAGTGACGTGGATTTGGGTATCTATTTTGAGGATGAAAAAAAACCAGAACAGGTCCTGGAACTGGCGGATCAAATCTCCGCGAAACTGGAAGGACATCCTGAGGTGGATATTGTAGATATGCGAAATGCCAATCTGATCATCAATCACCAGATATTCGAAAATGGAGCGGTTGTCCTGGAAAATGACCCCGACAAGCATACGCGTTTCTATATTACACAGCTCAGTATGTACATCGACTTTAAGATGAATAGAGCTGACATGGAGGCTGCTTTGATTAATCCTGATGATGCTTAACCAGAGACCATGAAAGATCAGATCCTGGAGAAGGCAAATATCATTAGGAGATGTTTGCAAAGGATTGATGAGATCACTGAAGGTAATCCGGAAAGTTTAGTGCAGATGACCAACCAGGATGCTTATATTCTCAATCTACAACGGGGGATCCAGGCATGTATTGACCTTGCTAATATTGTAATCAAGGAACATAAATGGGAAATGCCGGGTACCTACCGTGAGAGTTTTCAAATTCTTTCTGACCACGGCCTACTTGATGCAGGTCTATGCAAAAAAATGCAAAAGATGTGTGGCTTTCGTAACATCGCTATTCACGATTATCGCAAGATCGACGTAGAAATATTGAAGAATATTCTTACTAACGACTTAAGAGATCTGGAAAGGTTTTACCAGGTCATTTTGCAGCAGGAAAAAAATTAGTCAAAGCCCAGAGCCCAATTCCCAGTACATGGTAGTTTGAGTGTGAAGTGTGAGGTGTGGGTGTGAAGAGGTTGAGGAGTTGAGAGGATGAGAGGGTTACCGGGTTTGGCTTGGCGGACCCCCGACCCGTAAAGGGGAACCAGCCCGCTACGAGGTTCAAGTGGTACGATTTAGGAATAGAGACGTTGAGGGGAAGACAGTATTATGGACAGATTGAAAAATAGCCCCAGAGGGGCGATAGGTCATAGCATTGGGCGGAAGCCCAATGTCGGATGAATTTATCAATTAAGCCCCATCGGGGCGTAGATTTGAGGTATTATGGTTTTTTGGTAGTGTGGTGTTGTGGTTTTCTGACAAAAGCCAATGTCCAAAACCAAAGCCCAATATCTATGGTAGTGTGGGTGTGAGGTGAACTGTAAGTCAAACTCGGAGGAGTGAAAACTTTGTAGCAAAGGAATAGAAGGTTGATCAAGCCCGTAGGGGTGTCACCTTGTTGATCATGAAAATCATTAAAATAAACCCGGTAATCTGCCCTGCCAGTCACATCAGCCTTTGGCTGGCCCTTGGCTGGTTACCCGCCTGCCAGCCCTTGGCTGGGTACCTGACTTTTGATCCGGTAACCAATCCCGGTTCATCAGCCTTTGGCTGGCAACCGGCAACCGTTGTCCAATGAAGAATTTTGCCATTATAGGGGCTGCAGGCTATATCGCCCCCAGACACATGAAAGCCATCAGCGACACAGGGAACAACCTGATTGCCGCTTTCGATCGCAATGATTCCGTGGGAATTATCGACAGTTATTTTCCTGACGCGGACTTTTTTACCGAGTTCGAACGATTTGACCGGCACCTGGAGAAGTTGAAGCGCAAAGGCCAGGAGGTGGATTACATTGTAGTTTGTTCACCCAATTATTTGCATGATGCCCATATCCGCTTTGGACTGCGGTATGGAGCGGAGGTGATCTGCGAAAAACCTATCGTCCTCAATCCCTGGAATATTGACGGCTTACAGGAAATGGAACAGGAGACGAAACGCCGGGTAAACACCATCCTGCAACTGCGTTTACATCCCAGTGTGATTGAACTCCGCGAAAAGGTGGGTAATGACCCTGAGGGGAAAGTCTACGATGTGGACCTGACCTATATCACCTCACGGGGAAAATGGTATTATACCAGCTGGAAGGGAGATCAGTCGCGTAGCGGAGGTATTGCTACCAATATCGGAGTCCATTTTTACGATATGCTCGGATGGATCTTTGGTAAGTTAAGAGGAAATCACGTACACATCCATACACATGACCGGGCAGCCGGTCTATTAGAATTTGAAAAGGCGCGGGTTCGCTGGTTCTTATCCATTAATGGTGACACGCTGCCACAGGACGTAGTGGATAAGGGATTACGGACCTACCGATCTCTACAGATTGAGGGAGAAGAATTTGAGTTCAGTGGAGGTTTTACCGAGCTACATACCCGTAGCTATGAAGAAATACTGGCAGGAAATGGTTTTAGCCTTGAAGACTGTCGGCCATCTATTGAGATCGTACAAGAGATTCGCAAGGTTAAGCCGGAGGGATTGCATGGAGATTATCATCCCCTGGCGGAGCTGCCACTGGCACCCCACCCGTTTGAAAGGTCATAGAAGGTATTGGGTAAATCCGACGAAGCCTTGAGCGAAGTCGGATGGTGTTTTGGTGTTGTGGTATTATGGTAAAGTTGAGACGTTTAGGTGAAAGTGAACACCGAACAAGCCTGCCTGGCCAAAAGCCAACGAGCTAACTAGCTAATGAGCCAACTGGCTAATACTGTCAGAATTAGGATGGGTAGGATGAAGTGGATGATAGGATGTCTTCAAATTTCACAAGTAATAATACCTTGATAAACAATAAGTTGTCCCCCTTGAGGGGGCCAGGGGGTGGAATCTGAGCGCTTTTTTTTTGCAAGAAAATCCAATGCCCAGCACCCAAAACCTAATGCCAGGATGTACACGATGTCGAAAAAGAACATCGAACAAGGCCTGCCTGGCGGGAGACAGGGATTAACGAACGTTGATTTTAGAAGCCAATCGGCAAATGCTGTCAGAATTAGGATGAGTAGGATGTATTGGATGATAGGATGTCTTCAAATTTCACAAGTAATAATACCTTGTTAAACAGTCAGTTGTCCCCCTTGAGGGGGCCAGGGGGTGGAATCTGACATGCCTTTTTTGTACGAGAAACTCAATGCCCAATACCCAACATCTAACGCCAAGTCTACCGGCAACCGACAATGATGAAAATAGGAGATACATACGATTTTCCCTTCCGCTTTACCCAGGAGCAGGTCATCGACTTTGCCCGGGTAACAGGAGACGACAACCCCATCCATCTGGATGCGGATTATGCAGCTAACACTTTGTTTAAAAAGCCGATCGTGCACGGGTTTTTGGCAGGTAGTATTTTCTCCCGGGTATTTGGGACCATGTGGCCCGGGGCCGGGAGTATTTACCTGCAGCAGTCGATGCAATTCAAGCGACCGGTATTTGTGGATACTGACTACACCGCAAAATTTGAAGTGATAGAAGCCGACGAACGCCGCAACTCGGTGATCATAACCACTACCATTGTTAATGATGCAGGCAAAGAAATGGTCACGGGAGAAGCATTGCTCAAGCTGAGAATTTGAAATGGTGCTGTGGCGCTATGGTATTATGGTGTTGTGGTTTTTTGGATTTAGAAAGGGTCAGGGGGTGGAATCCGACGTGTACTTTTATACAAGAATACCCATCACTAATTTCCCCCGCTGGCGGAGCTTTGTCCCGCAGAATGCGGGAGGAAACAATGATCCAAATCTCGATTTGGCAATCATTGTGGGGGTGGAGAAAATGGTCCATTGATTGAAAAACCCAGAGCCCAACGCCCTAACGCTAAGTCTTGAACACGATTCGATTGATGACAGGATGCGCAGGATGGGATTGTTCACCTTCAATAGGCCTAAAAGCTAACGAGTTTATCAGTTCCGACCAGCCTCAGGCTGGCCAAAAAGCTAACCAGCCAAAAAGCTAACCAGCCAAAAAGCTAACCAGCCAACTAGCTAATGAGCCAACCGGCTAACACTGTCAGAATTAGGATGAGTAGGATGTATTGGATGATAGGATACCTTCAATTACACACGTAACACGTTGATATGCAACAAATTGTCCCCCTTGAGGGGGCAGGGGGTGGAAATGACAAACCAATTTTTCAAGAAATCAAAACCCAAAACCCAGAGCCCAACACCCCAACGCCAAGTCTTGAACACGATTTAATGATGACAGGATGCACAGGATGGGATTGTTCACCTTCAATAGGCCTAAAAGCTAACGAGTTTATCAGTTCCGACCAGCCTCAGGCTGGCCAAAAAGCTAACCAGCCAAAAAGCTAACCAGCCAACTAGCTAATGAGCCAACCGGCTAACACTGTCAGAATTAGGACGGGTTGGATGTATTGGATGACAGGATATCTTCAATTTCACAAGTAATCCAAAAAGCTAACAAGCCAAAAAGCTAACAAGCCAATAGCCAACCAGCTAACCAGCTAACCAGCTAATGCAAACACTAGTAAAAAAACATACTAAAACCACCGAAAAAACCCCTTCAGCGGTAGTAACCTACATCAAGCCCAGCAAGGGATGGCAGGCCATTGATGTCAGGGAGCTTTGGCGTTACAAGGACCTGCTCTATTTTCTGGTTGTGCGAGGCAGTAAAGTTTATCTGGTATGAACTTAGATAGTACATTAAATAGTAAGGAAACCATTTCCTATGAATACTTACTTGATAAGTTTCAAAAAGTTCCTGTTGTAGAGTATCCCAATAAAGTATGCTCAAATCCTACTGTAAGTATCTGTGTTCTAACGTATCAGCATGAAAAGTATTTGGTTGATTGTCTGGAAGGTATTCTGGCCCAGGAAGTTGATTTTGATTTTGAAATAATCATCGGTGAAGATCAATCATCAGATAATACCAGAAGAATAGCCAAAGAGTATGCGGAGAAACATGAGAAAATAGTAAGGTTGTTTCTCCATTCTAGAGAAAACAACATCTGGATTGACGATAGACCTACTGGACGTTTTAATTTGCTATATAGTTTGTTTAAGTCAAGAGGTCAATTTATAGCGTTGTGTGAAGGGGATGATTACTGGACAGATGCTTCGAAGCTGCAAAAACAAGTTAATGCCCTCGGAGCAAACCCAAATATTCACTTGTCTTTTCATCCTTCTAATAAAATCAATGATAAGGACGACAGTTTGCTAGGTGTAGCTGGATATTTTGGTTCAAAATCAATGATTATTAACGCAGCAACAATTATTAAGAGTAATGCAGCTGCTTGTCCCACGCAATCAATAATGATGAGAAGGTCGGTTGTGGACAATCTACCCAGGTTATTATTTAGATCGCCAGGTGCGCACTTGTTTATTCAATCAATAGCCTCAGTACCAAACGGTGCCATTTACTTGCCTGATACGATGGCTGTATATAGGGTAAATAGCAACTCATCTGTGATGAAAAATGTCCGGGGAACTAGAAGCGGCTATTTCAACTGGTTGATGACATCAAATGATTGTATTCGGGAAATGAATGGTTTTTTTGGATATCAGTATAAACACAGCATTAATTACATATTATATTACAATACCTTGAAATTGTTGAGGTCCAGGTTCACAACTTTATCAGAAAAATACAAAGCTATTTTATCTCTTGATAGTATTTTTGCTTTTGCCATTTTTGTTGTGCGAAAAGTTCTGTCTAAGTTTGATAGAACAAGAAATTCCAAAAACCAGTATCAAGATTGGTATGTACAGTAGTTATATTAACATTGGTGTCACTTGTATGTTATAAAGGTTCTAAATAAACATGATATGCTATGTTGACAAGTAGTTCGCCCAAAAGTATTGATAACGAAGTTGCAGTATTAGTTACCGGTGGAGCCGGGTTTATTGGAAGCCATATCGTGGAAAGTTTACTGACAGATTCAAGGGTGAAAGTAGTTAGGGTCCTTGACAATCTTTCTACAGGTAGCAGAAAGAATCTTGAACCTTATCTGAATCACCCCAAATTTGAGTTCGAATGGGGAGATATCAGGGAATATACCACATGTCTTGATGTTTGTAAAAACATAGACCTGGTATGCCACCAGGCAGCTCTCGGATCAGTGCCACGAAGCATCAAATATCCGGTCACAACGAATAATGTAAATATTACGGGTACTCTAAATATTTTTACAGCCGCCAAAGAAGTAGGCATTCGCCGTGTCGTTTATGCAGCCAGTTCCTCTACATACGGTGATAGTAATGAACTTCCCAAGAAAGAAGACAAGATTGGCTCCCCTATCTCTCCCTATGCTGTTACAAAGTTAGTCAACGAATTGTATGCGCGAGTCTATGGGCAATTATATGATATGGAGTTTATTGGGCTCAGGTATTTTAATGTTTTTGGACCCAGACAAGATCCTAATGGTGCCTATGCAGCAGTAATCCCACTCTTTTTTGCCGCAGTGGAAGGGAACCAATCCCCTGTAATTTTTGGTACGGGGGAACAGAGTCGGGATTTTACCTACATTAAGAATGTAGTGAATGCCAATAGGTTGGCTCTCTTTAATGAGAATCCCGAGGCTGTTAATCAGGTCTATAACATTGCCTGTGGAAAACAGACTAGTTTAGTGGATCTCTGGAGAATAATCCGTGAGATTACCGAGAGTAGTTTAAGACCTGTCTTTAGGGAAGGTAGAGCGGGAGATGTTCTGCATAGCCTTGCCGACATAAGTAAGGCTCAAAATCTTTTGGGGTACATTCCTGAAGTTTTTTTGCCGGAAGGACTTGTTCATACCTATCAGTGGTACAGCAAATTAATGGAAGTTACTTAATAGTTAGACTTATCATTGTCCTTACGAGCTAAAGCTGTCTCAGGTGTTTCCTGGGTAATGATTGAACAGTTGGGTGGTCGGGGCATTAGCCTGATTGTATCTATTGTCCTGGCAAGAATTCTGTTACCCGAAGATTTTGGTCTGATAGGTATGATTGTGGTTTTTAACGCAGTTGGTAAGTCGCTGGTTGATGCAGGAATGAGTCAATCGATCATACGAACAGAGTCACCTGATGAAAGTGACTACGCATCCGTGTTTGTCATTAATTGTATTGCCTCAATTCTGATCTACATCCTGCTGTTTATGCTGGCACCTTCGATAGCCAGATTTTATGGTTATGAGGTGTTGACTTCGATGGTCAGGGTGTATTCATTATCAATTATTTTTGATGCTTTGTCAACAGTCCAGATAACGCGCCTGACGAAGAACCTTGATTTTAAGAGACAAATGACCATCCAGATTCCCTCACTATTTATTGGAGGTGTTACAGGTATTGTATTGGCATTGATGGGTTTTGGCGTTTGGTCACTGGTTTGGATGGAAGTATCAAGGTCGATTGCTCTAGCTACCCAGTATTGGATTAGGACCGATTGGAGACCTGGAATTCAAATCGATCGGAGGAAAATATCGACCCATTTTGATTTTGGGTATAAATTGACAGTATCAGGATTACTTAACACAGTTCTAAATAATGCTTTTCCGGTTATAATCGGGAAATATTTTGCAGTGGCACAAGTAGGATATTTCACGCAGGCCAGTAGGATGCAGAAATTTCCGGTATCTATATTGTCCAGCTCATTGAACAAAGTTACCTATCCGATTTTTGTTGAAGCAATGGACTCAGATGAAAGACTTCGGAGTGCCTATCGTAGGGTTTTACAACAAATTTACTTTGTTCTGGCACCTACCATGACCTGTCTTGTCTTGTTTGCGTCACCCATTTTCGAACTGGTTTTAGGTTCTAAATGGCTCCCAGCTGTTCCCTATTTTCAGTTACTCTGTATTGCCGGCCTTTTATATCCCATAAATGCGTATAATTTAAATATTCTAAAAGTTAAGGGAAAGAGCAACTTGTTTCTTCTGGCTGCTATTATAAAAAAAACGACATTGATTTTAGGGATTGTCATTGCAATCCGATATGGAGTCTCTGCATTGATTCTCGCGTTAGTGGCTAATAGTGTCATATCCCTATTCATCAATATATTTTTTGCTGGACGAGAGATAAAATACACACTAACTAGGCAGCTAATAGATATTTCGCTATTGCTGTTGCCGGCCTTGATTATTGGTGTACTGCTTTTTTTATCTATTATGATGATTCCAGGCATGGCTCACTGGACATCTGTAATACAGATTGTGTTTGGTACTATTGTGTATAGTTTGATCTATTTGATTTATCATTATGTAAGAGATACGGAATCATTCAATGAATTCCGTAGCATTGTAAAAAGTCTTCCTTATGCCAAAAAGATTGCTACGATCTTTCAGAGATAGGGTAATAAATCCAATACGAGTCCATAGTAAGAGGAAGATTTTTTGTATCGGAAGGAATAAAACTGGTACAACATCGATACGTAGGGAATTCTTAGAGATGGGCTATGTGGTGGGAAATCAAGCCAGGGCTGAAATGTTGCTTCCACATTATGCCACTCGTTCTTTCGAACCAATAATAAGATATTGTAAAACCGCTCAAGTTTTTCAGGATGCCCCATTCTCCTGGCCCGATACGTACCGGTATTTGAATGAGGCTTACCCTGAGAGCCTGTTTATCTTGACGATTCGTGATAATGCTGATCAGTGGTACCAATCACTAATAAATTTCCAGTCAAGGAAATTCGGCAAGGGAAGGGTCCCTACACAAAGTGATCTTAAAAATGCAATGTATAGATACAAAGGGTTTATGTGGGAGGCTAATCAAACTGTATATGGTGCACCAGTGGATTGCCCATATAAGAAGGAAGTATTAATTGACAGCTATGAAAACCATAATAGAGATGTCCTGAATTATTTTGGCGCTGATAATGAGCGCTTACTCGTAATAAATCTTGGAGAAAGAGGTTCCTACAGTAAATTCTGTGATTTCCTTAAAATTAAAAAGACAAAAACCTCCTTCTATTGGGAGAATAGGACAATTAAATGAGCATGGTGACAATTTCCATTAGTTAATAATTATTGGGTAGGTGATAGGAAGTATTTTGAATCCATTTATTAGGCTCATATGACTAATTCGACTTCTATGGTAATGATGAGTTTAACTTTAAAGGGATAAGTATGAATGGGAAAGTGGCTGTTTGCTGACATGAAAGAGAATTAGGATTGCTAATTTTACTTTAGTGCATAGATACTATATTCATGACTAATATAGCTGTTATCATGTTTTCAGGATACAACCAGCGTGCTATTTTTGCGTTTTTGAGAACCTTGGAAAAACACTGTATTAGCTACGGAATTATTTCCAGAGCAGGTAATGACCCAATAAAGCGATCTGCTTATTCAACTCGTGTTGTCGCAGAGCGCAAAAGTGATAGTTTAGACCGAGAAGAAGTGTTAGGTGTTTTGGATGAAGCGCTTGATCTTATCGCTGCAGACCAGCATATACTGGCACCATCGAGTGAAGCACTCAATAGATTTTTCTTGATGTATCGGAATGAATTAGAAGTTAGGAAAATCATGGTGCCTCTTGTGTCAAAAGATCTTTATGAACAGATCTCTGATAAATTGAAATTTAGCGAATTGTGCGTGGCTAGAGGCATAAAAACTCCAGCAAATATAAGGGATTTTGTTAATGCGAATACACCATTTGTTGCAAAACCCAAGACTTATTATTCCAAAGGTAACCTGGTTCACTCTCCTTTTTTGCTATTGACTAGTGAAAGTAAATCTGCTTTTTCGAAAAAATATGATCTAGAGGATTTCTATTTTCAAGATTTTGTTGATGGTAGAAGTATTTATCTACTTTATTACTTTCATAGAAATGGAACGGTGTATAAGTTCTCTCAAGAGAATGTTCTGCAGCAATCTGGAGGAAAATCTATACTCGCAGCTGTTTCGTCCAAATTTCATCTGCATGCTATATCGGAGAATTACGAGGGACTGTTTTCTGATATAGTTTTTCACGGGATGGTCATGGTAGAAGTCAAGCTTGTGGATGGAGAATTCGTTATGATAGAAGCCAATCCAAGGTTTTGGGGTCCTTCGCAGTTATTTGTTGATGCAGGTATGAATTTATTTGAAGCTTTTTTGTATGACTATGGTCTGATCGAGAATGATCCTGAGTTTTTAAGTCCTAAGAAAATGTTTTACTATCATTGGCAGGGTGGAGTTAGTAGTGAGCTATTTAACCAGAACATGGTTGTTTTCCATGAAAACGGTGAGGAGATGTACTTTAATAATTTAACGCAATTTATGAATTCTGATATTTATTTGAGGCCTGATTCTTTAAGAATATATAAAGATTATTTATTTTTGAATAGTTTTTATTTGTTAAAAATGA
>JAUILF010000450.1 GCA_030433135.1 Bacteroidia bacterium
TGCTGACTGGAAAAGCGGGTGGATTCCCCTTCAGGGGTTAGGGGTGAGCGGAGCTGAAAGTCCTTGTTTCTAGCTGGTTTCTGATGGTTTCTAAGTTGTTTCTGGTTGTTTGGCATGGTTTAACGGTGGTGAAAAGCCAACTGGCTAAAAAGCTAATTGCCAACCAGCTAATTGTGGTTTGACGGTTGTTTCGTGGTTTATCGGTAGTTTCTGGTCGTTTCTGATTGTTTCTACGTTGTTTAACGGTTGTTTATCAGTGGCTTATCAGTGGCTTATCAGTGGCTTATCAGTGGCTTATCAGTGGCTCATATCCTTTGCGAACTCAGCGTCCTCTGCGAGAAAAAAGAAAGGCAATTGGGTTTCGAAGTGAAAAGCCAAATGGCTAATAAGCTAATTGCCAGCCAGCTAATTGTGGTTTAACGGTTGTTCGTTCAAGACGGGAGTATTCAAATAGTGTGGCAAAGCTAATGAGCTAACCGGCCAATGGGCCAACAAGCTTTTTCATGGTTCAACGATCTTTGCTATACGAGTAGACGCTCCTGCAGCAGCTATCTAAACTTCTAAACAACTCAACAACTAAACCCTCGTAAAGCCACCGCGGGCAGGAACTGCCGACTGAATCGTATCTTCGTTCATAATGAGTGAGAATCAGTTTATGAGTAGCCCGGCGCCCTATCAGTCAAAGCACAAAATCAGGATTCTGACTGCAGGATCACTGTTTGACGGGCACGATGTCGCCATCAATGTGATGCGTAGAATCCTGCAAAGCTCGGGTGCTGAGGTCATTCATCTGGGACACAACCGGTCAGTGGCCGCCATCGTTAAAGCCGCAGTAGAAGAAGATGTCCAGGGCATCGCTCTAACTTCCTACCAGGGTGGTCATATGGAATTTTTTAAATATACCTATGACTTGCTCCGGGATCATAAAGCCGGACACATAAAGGTATTTGGTGGAGGGGGAGGCACTATACTGCCCGAAGAAATCGAAGCCCTACATTCCTATGGAATTGACCGGGTATTCAGTCCGGAGGATGGTAGAAAAATGGGGCTTCAGGGAATGATCAATGAAGTTCTAAAACAATCGGATTTTGCCTGCTGGGAAAAGATATCCGCCGATTCCGATATACAGAAAAAACCGGACCGAAAAACACTTGGCCGATTGATATCTTCGGCCGAAAACCTGAAAGATGCAAATGCAATCTGGTTAAATAAAGTAAGTAAGAAAGCCGGGGAATTAAACACTCCTGTTTTAGGCATAACCGGTACTGGTGGAGCAGGCAAATCGAGCCTGGTTGACGAACTGGTATTGAGATATCTTGAGAAGTACCCCGACAAATCCATCGGCATTCTCTCCGTGGACCCTACTCGCAGAAGAACAGGAGGTGCACTCCTTGGCGACCGGATCAGAATGAACTCTGCCGATAATGAAAGGGTGTATATGCGGTCTATGGCAACCAGAATGGCAAATACCGCACTCAGCCCTCATACCCGATCATGCCTGGACATCATGATCGTTAGCGGATTTGACCTTATTATCCTGGAAACATCTGGTATTGGCCAGTCAGATTCGCACATCACAGAATTGACTGACTTTTCACTGTATGTAATGACCCCCGAATTTGGCGCCGCTACCCAATTGGAAAAGATTGATATGATAGACATGGCCGATATCATAGCTATCAACAAATTTGACAAGCAGGGCGCATCAGATGCCCTTCGCCAGGTAAGAAAACAGTACCAACGCAATCACGGTCTTTGGGACAAGGAACCAGCTGAAATGCCGGTATTTGGTACGGTAGCTTCTCAGTTTAATGATCCGGGCACCGACCAACTATTCACAAACTTGATGGCCCTCATGTCCGGTAAGTCCGTTACTGCTGGAGAAGCAGTGGAAGTGGGACAAGAACACATTATTCCACCTGCCAGAGTCAGATATCTCTCGGAGATCGTTGAAGTCATCCATCAATATGACAAGCATCAGCAAGCACAGAGTGAGCTGGTGAGTCAGTGGTATTGTCTGCAAAAATCGAGAGAACTAATAGAGGAACAGGCTGACGGCAGTAAAGCGTTGGAAGCCTTGAAGGGAATGATTGAACACATCCTTCCCCAAATTGATGAACGCAACCGGAACCTGATTCGGGACTGGCCTCAACTATTTCAACAGTATACCTGTGAATTTTCGAGATACGAGGTCAGGGGAAAGACGCATGAGGTTTCAAATTATAGTGTATCATTGTCGGGAACACAGGTACCTAAGGTATCCCTTCCGGATTACCGTGACTGGGGAGACATCCTGAAATGGCAGCTTCAGGAAAATGTTCCGGGGAAGTTTCCTTACACAGCCGGAGTATTCCCATTTAAAAGAAAAAATGAGGACCCCACACGTATGTTTGCCGGCGAAGGAGGTCCGGAGGAAACCAACCGACGCTTTCACTACGTATCTGAGGGAATGCCTGCCAAGAGGTTATCCACGGCATTTGACTCGGTCACCTTATATGGGGAGAACCCTGCCGAAAGACCGGATATCTATGGAAAAGTAGGCAATTCCGGAGTCAGTATCTGTTCACTGGACGATGCCAAGAAACTTTATTCCGGCTTTGACCTGTGTGATCCCTCTACTTCTGTTTCTATGACGATCAACGGGCCTGCAGCTACCATATGTGCTTTCTTTTTGAACGCGGCTGTAGATCAACAATGTGAAAAATATATTGGTGAGCACCAGCTTCAAGAGCAGGTTGACCAAAAATTACGGGAGACCTACGATGACCGGGGCATTGCAAGACCGACCTATGCCCTCGATTTACCGGCAGGCCATAACGGTCTGGGACTATTGCTTCTCGGTGTAACAGGAGACCAGATTCTGCCCTCGGATATTTACCATCGCATTAGGGATGAGACGCTCAAGAAAGTCAGAGGCACGGTCCAGGCTGACATCCTCAAAGAGGATCAGGCCCAGAACACCTGCATCTTTTCAACGGGATTTTCATTGAGGCTTATGGGAGATATGCAGCAATATTTCACGGATAATGGCATTCGTAACTTCTATTCAGTTTCCATCTCGGGTTATCATATTGCTGAGGCCGGAGCCAATCCAATTACGCAACTGGCGTTTACCCTGTCCAATGGCTTTACCTACATCGAATATTATCTGTCACGAGGTATGGATATCGATGAATTTGCTCCTAATCTATCCTTCTTCTTTAGTAATGGCGTAGATGCAGAATATGCGGTAATTGGCAGGGTTGCCCGGAGGATCTGGGCTAAAGCATTGCGAGAGAAGTACGGTGCTAATGAACGGTCTCAAAAATTGAAGTACCATATTCAAACTTCAGGTCGCTCTTTGCATGCACAAGAGATTTCATTTAATGATATCAGGACCACACTGCAGGCCTTGTACGCCATTTATGACAATTGTAATTCACTCCATACCAATGCCTATGACGAAGCCATCACCACACCTACGGAAGAAAGTGTACGACGTGCCCTGGCCATTCAGCTGATTATCAACAAAGAATTGGGACTGGCCAAAAATGAAAATCCATTGCAAGGCTCCTTTATCATTCGTGAGTTAACAGACCTGGTGGAAGAAGCTGTACTGGCAGAATTTGAACGTATTTCCTCGCGTGGTGGAGTCCTTGGTGCTATGGAAAAAATGTATCAAAGAAGTAAAATCCAGGAGGAGAGCCTCTACTACGAGTCTAGAAAGCACAGTGGTACTTACCCTGTAGTGGGTGTAAATACATTTGTTTCACCCTCTGAATCCGAAGAGATCCATCAAGGTGAAGTAATCAGGGCCAGCCGGGAAACCAAGGAGCGACAGATAAGCAACCTAGCTCGACTTCACAAAACAAATGAAGCCACTTCCAAATCCAAACTGGAAGATCTCCAATCGACTGCCTTGAGGGGTGACAATGTGTTTGAAGCACTGATGGAGACAACAAAAACCTGCAGTCTGGGGCAGATTACGCATGCACTGTTTGAGGTCGGTGGGCAATACCGACGGAATATGTGATGCTGACGAACCTTCGGTTGTCAGCATGGCCAATCCCCTCATAAGGATCTCATCGGTGGATAAAACACCATCACCCTCTTAACACACTGATAATCAAATCAATAACGAACTTTCCCCCTTGAGGGGGTAGAATTATCCAAACTCAAGTTTCGGGACCTTCAAGAAATGAATATGGAACAGTTGTCAATATTGAGTAACTCACACAAAACGAGTATTTTATGGTTCGAATAGAACATAATGCATGCGCATTTTTACCCATATGAGATTGTACGATATATAAAAACCTTATTAAGATATCAGTAAAAACAGTGAGCTACGTAAGCTGGCAAGTCTTGCGCATCTCAATGGTATTTTCACAAGTACGATGAATA
>JAUILF010000451.1 GCA_030433135.1 Bacteroidia bacterium
GCCCATTCTCACTTCAAGCACGCTTTTACTGGCCGGAACCCGAATCACTTGATCCGCTATATGTGCCACCAGTCGTTCAAAAAATCAAAGAGTAACGAAATGAAAAAGGAAAAATTTATGTCGGCAATAGGGTCATTACTCCTGATTTTATTCGCTACTTCTTGCACCTCACAAGAGGAACTGAGCCCAGATGAGGTACGTGATATCGCCAGGGAGGCCTACCTGTATGCTAACCCTCTGGTAGATAGCTACCGCGTCCTCTACAGCTATTTTGTGGATGACGAAAACCCGGACTATAAAGCACCCTGGAACCAAATCAGGAATATTCCCCGTGTATATACGCACGAGGACAGGGCAGTACAGACACCTAATTCAGATACCCCATACAGTTTTTTGGCCCTTGATCTACGCACCGAGCCTATAGTCCTGACTGTTCCACCTATCGATAATAACCGTTACTTCAGCATTCAGCTGATCGATTTATATACTCATAATTTTGCTTATATCGGGAGTCGCACGACCGGCAACACCGGTGGGAATTTCCTCATCACGGGCCCCGGTTGGAACGGCGAGGTACCGGAAGATATCAGTAAATTGATCCCTGCTGAGACGGAGTTGATTCTTGCCATCTATCGTACTCAACTGTTTAATCCTGACGACCTGGAAAATGTGAAAGTTGTGCAGGCTGGTTATAAGGTAACTCCTTTATCTGCATTTGTGGGTAGGCCTGCGCCAGATGGCGCGCCGGAGATCGACTTCATTGAGCCACTATCCAGAGAAGAAATAGAAAGTTCTCCGGAGATCTTTAGCCATTTGAACTTCGTATTGCAGTTTTGTCCGACACACCCATCTGAGCAGGAGGTTATGGCTCGTTTTTCGAGGCTTGACATAGGTGCAGGTAAAGAATTTGATTGGAATACATTTACACCTGAAGCCCAGAAAGCTATTGAACAAGGGATCGCCGATGCCTGGAGCGATTTCGCTGAACTAAAAACAAAATTGGAAGCGGGTGAGGTTGGTTCGGGTGATGTCTTTGGTACCAGAGAGCATCTGAAGAATAATTATCTCTATCGTATGGCTGCCGCTGTGCTTGGCATTTGGGGAAACAGTGCCGAGGAGGCAATCTATCCGTCGTACTATATAGATGCGGATGGAGAACCTCTTGATGGGAATCAAGATTACCACTTGCGGTTTGCACCAGGTCAGATACCACCGGTGGAATCTTTCTGGTCCCTGACCATGTACGAACTCCCCGAAAGCCTGCTTACAGAAAACCCGATCAATCGTTACCTACTTAATTCAACCATGCTCGATGATTTTATACGTGATGAGGACGGCGGGATCACAATGTACCTTCAGTCTGAATCACCTGGCAAGGAAAAACAAGCCAACTGGCTTCCTGCTCCCACTGGACCATTTTCTGTCGTAATGCGTCTGTACTGGCCAAAGGAAAAAGCTCTGAATGGTAAATGGCAGCAGCCATCAATAGAGAAGGTTCCATAAATGAGGCAAACAATGGATCCACAATTGAAATATTCAAACACTCAACATCACTCAATTTTGGTAGTACTACTGGATCAAATAAAAAATCAATGAAATCACCGAAAATTTTGTACGGAATTTGGAGATGTAACACTGTGACAAGGGCCTTGACATTTATCGTAACCCCATTGATTGTGGGCCAATTTCTTATTCTACCGGCGAAAGCGCAGGAACCAAACCCTTCGAGATCAGAAGTACCTCTGGATCTTAGTGGTGATGCCGATAATCTGAGCATTGGACAAAAGGAATACAGTCCCTTCCTCGACCAGGGCTACCCGGACCGTCCTTATTGGGGAGACACCCACGTCCATACATCCTATTCAACCGATGCTGGTATGTTCGGCAACCGGCTTGGACCGGACCAGGCCTATCGATTTGCCCGCGGTGAGGAGGTGGTCTCCAGTACCGGAGTACGTGCCAAACTAGTGCGTCCTCTCGATTGGTTAGTGGTTGCTGACCACGCCGAGAACCTTGGGCTTGCTCCCATGATTGCTGAGTCCAATCCCGATCTACTGCGCAATGAATGGGGCAAAATGGTACACGATCTTACCAAGGGGGGAAAACCGGATGAGGCCTATGCTGCCTGGGGAGAAGCCATGGGCGCAAATGACAACCCACTGCCCGGAGATGAACTGCAGCGCTCAATGTGGGAACGGCTGACCACCTTCGCGGAAGAGTATAATGATCCGGGGAACTTCACGGCGCTAATCGGCTTCGAATGGACTTCCAGTCCAGGTGGTAGTAATCTTCACCGCAACCTGATCTTCCGGGATGATAAAGACCGGGCCGACCAGGTTATTCCTCTTTCTAATTACGATTCAAACGACCCCGAGGATCTCTGGAATTGGATGGCCGCTTACGAAGAGAAGACCGGCGGACGTGTGCTTGCCCTGGCTCACAATGGCAATCTCTCTAATGGACTTATGTTTGATGAAATCACACTAACTACCAAAAAACCTCTTGATCGTAACTACGCGGAACGGCGAGCTCGCTGGGAACCGATGTACGAGGTAACCCAGATGAAGGGTGATGGAGAAGCACACCCGATCCTTTCACCCGATGATGAATTCGCCGATTACGGGACCTGGGACAAGGGTAGCTTCGGTGCAGCCAAGGAACCTGATATGATCCCCCGAGAATATGCCCGTGAAGCTCTGAAGCGTGGCCTAAGATATCAGCAAGATATCGGAGCCAACCCGTTCAAATTCGGTATGGTGGGAAGCACGGACTCTCATACTTCGCTTGCTACCGCCGGAGAAATGAATTTCTTTGGGAAGGCCGCTATGGGGGAACCTACAGCAGAGCCGGAAAGGTTGAATGAAAAGATAACTGGTTACCTCCCAGATCCTGAGGGAAGAGATTATACCATTAGACATTTTAAGGCTCTGGCTTCTGGTCTGGCTGCAGTTTGGGCAACTGGTAACACCCGTAAAGAACTATGGGATGCTATGAAACGTAAAGAGGTTTATGCCACCACTGGTCCCCGCATAACAGTGCGGCTTTTCGCCGGCTGGGATTTTTCCGAAGCTGATGTCCATCGTAATGATTTTGCCCGCCATGGTTACACGGTTGGTGTTCCGATGGGTGGAGATCTCACCAACGCCCCGGACGATAAAGCCCCTTCATTTGTGGTGAGGGTATTGCGTGATCCTGATGGCGCCAACCTAGATCGGGTTCAGATCATCAAGGGCTGGCTTGATGGAGAAGGAGAGACAAAAGAGAGGGTCTTTGATATCGCAGTCTCGGGTAATCGAAAGATTGACGAGAATGGCCGATGCAAAGAGTCTGTAGGTAGTACGGTAAATGTAGAAGAGGTTTCCTATACCAACACAATTGGCACTCCACTTGTCCTTGCCTACTGGAAAGACCCTGACTTCGACCCCGAACAACATGCCTTCTACTATGTAAGGGTACTGGAAATTCCCACGCCAACCTGGGTAGCCAAGGATGTTGCTTTCTTTGGCGTGGATGCCCCGGAAGGAGTGGAGCTTGTGCACCAGGAGCGGGCTTATACATCGCCGGTTTGGTATACGCCGTGACCTTGAATAGAAGAAGTGAAATTCGCAGTGTAAGGTAATTAGTCATGTCATTCATGCTTCAGTGGCATAGAATTGCGTATATCCGATGATTTCTGTCATGGGATAGATTACAGGTCCACGGCCTGTCGGTAGAGGAGCAATCCCGACTTGTATTACAAATCACTATTGATCAACTTTGGCTGACATGCCAAGTTACCACAAAAATAGTGCGGTCAGATCAGTTAAAAGTCACTATACCGGGTTTGAAAGGAGTGAGTTCCTGGAAAAGGATAGGAAGAGAAAACGATACTTCGAACGACCATTTGGGACTGTCAGGCAGGGCCAAAGGGAAGTATTTAGCTCCCAATTCCAAGGTGCGAAACACCAGACTTTCGTTGCGAATGCGAAATCCACCACCAATACCCATAACGAAACGATCGATCCTCTGATTTCCGCGGTCATCACTTAAGTGCCCTAAATCCAGATTCAGGAAAGGAGCAAAACGAAAGCCATATGCATACCAGGGCGTAAACCAGACACTTTCGATTTCAGCAGCAAAAACACTGTTCCCGAAGGAACCAAAACCTCTTAGTCCATCTAGGTAGTTCTTTATATTGAAGCCTTCCGGGCTACTTAAGTTTTCTCCCAGAGTATAGTCTATGGTGACAAAGGTCCTGACATCAGTTCTTCCCCAACGCATCAAAGGTGTGAAGTAGCCTAACTTAAACTTAAGGATCGTATTTTTGAAAGTTTCTCCGTTCCAAAAGGTACCCACTGCTCCTGAAAGCAGAACATACCCCAGGGAAGGATAATAGTTTG
>JAUILF010000452.1 GCA_030433135.1 Bacteroidia bacterium
GTCGAATGGCGCACCCTGGAAACGGGAAACAGGCTGGGTGTAACCTGGCCCCAGGGGTTCTACGCTCTGCAAGATTACGACGAATTCAGCCCCGCAACCAGGATTATCATGCTATCCGGCATCATTGATCAGGCTGAATACCTTTATCAATATCACAAGCATGGTCATAACTGGACAACTATGGAAATGAATGGATTGGCTCTTGCGGGCCTGACATTTCCTGAGTTTAAACGATCTGGATTATGGAAGGAATACAGTATAGATGTGATGCAACGGGAAATCAACCGCCAGGTATATCCTGATGGGGTTCAATGGGAAGTATCCACTAAAACGCAATGGGTAGCATTGCATCGCTTCGAAACAATTGCCCGAAACTTTTCGCTTGCAGGTGAAACTGTACCATCTGATTACCTGGGCCGGGTCGAAGAAATGTACGACTACCTGGCTTACAGTATGAGACCTGATGGTCATCAACCCCTAAACAATGATTCTGATCGTGAAGATCTGAGGTCAAGAATATTAGCAGCAGCAGATAAATTCGATCGCAACGACTGGCGCTGGATCGCCACCAACGGAAGTATGGGCAGAGAACCTGCCAGAGGTCCCACCATGGTTTATCCCTGGGCAGGTATTCATGTTATGAGAAGTGGATGGGAGGCAAATGCACATTGGTCTTTTTTTGACACCGGTCCGTACGGCGTTGGGCATCAGCACCGTGACAAACTGCACTTATCGATTTCCGCTTTTGGTCAGGACTTACTGGTCGATGGTGGTCGCTTTACCCACCAGGACTACTTCAGCTTTGATCCGGTGGCAACCTGGCGAGGCTATTTTCGCAGTTCCTTTAGTCATAATGTCATCTTGGTTGATGGCCAAGGGCAAAAAAACAACGAACTGGTTGCTACCCGTGATCTGCAAGAAGGTATTGACTTTATGCATAGGCCTAATTACGATTATGCGATGGGACATTTCGACGCAGGATTTACAGAAGTTGATGGTAAAATCAGTCACAGCAGGGCCGTCCTCTATCTACACAACAAATATTGGCTGGTGCTCGATCGGATCACTACAGACTCACCTAAACAGATCGAGGTACTTTGGCATCTTGCACCAAACGGCAAAGTGACCTGGCAGGGAAAACAGGCTGTAGCGGAATACGATCAAGCCGGTATTCAAATTATTCCTCTTGGTAATGATTCATGGACAACAGAGGTTATCCAGGGTCAAATTGATCCGGTAAAACAGGGTTGGTATAGTGCTGACTATGGAGAAAAAGTTGCCAATCCTACCTTGGTGTACCGGAATGAAGTTGTCAATGAACAAACTTTTGCCTGGATATTCGTTCCATTTCAAAAAGATCTACCCAAGCTTACTTGCGATTTTACTGTGCACACCGACGCCTTTCAATTTCACTTATCTGATCCTGGTTCTATTCGGATCAATATTCCCAAAGATCTTAGCCCTGAACGTGTAAAGATTTCTGAAAACTGACGAAACGTTCTTTCAGATGCATTGATCACCACTAAGCTGAGACGATAAACTGAATACAGACGTTATATTTTTGTAAAATCACTAACAACATGAAAATAGCACCCAAACTTCTCCTGGCCATCGCCGTATTGTCATCCTTGCTCATCATCAGTACATCCTGTAACAAAGATGATGATGGCGATGAGGTTTTGGCTCGTTACAACCTGGTTGTAAATAATAATACTGATCACAATCTGGACCTGTATCTGAAAGAAGGAAATGATAACTTTTCGTTTGAAGGAACTTTGGAAGAGAGTTCAAGTGAGACCATCCTGGATCTCAAGGTACAAACGAACTATACTTTGCGGGTAACTCTCGAAGGTGAATCTGTAGATGATTTTAATTTGGAGGAAACATTCAGAAATGATGACGAAATGGTCACTGAATACGTAATTGATATCAATCAATAAGGAGCTTTATTCCGGGCAGCAACCCGAAAGAATTTGACATGAGGAAAAAAGGTCTGATGAAACGAATTCATCAGACCCATCCTAAAACCTTTACTAATCCACTTCTATCTCTTTTCGCATGGTCTCAAATCCCTCCATTTTTGGTAAGCTCAGTATCAAAACACCATTCTCGTATTTGGCTACAATTGATTCTTTATCAATTTTCTCATTTAATTGAAACTGCCGAATAAATCCAGCCGGGCTGAATTCTTTTCGTTTCCAGTTACCATCCTGATCCGAAGTCTTTTCAACCGATACGCTGAGGGTGTCATCCATCAATGCTATCAGAAAGTCCCCTTTCTCATATCCCGGTGCGAACAGATATAATTCGTATTTATCATCGAGTTCACGCACATTCGCAGGTGGCCTTTGATGATTTCCATGCAGGTGTCTTTGCCATTCATCCCATTTCGAAAATCTCCCTGCTCCTTTGCCATGTTTACCATGGTATCTATATTTCCAATGTTTATTCAATGCTACTGTATTACACATAATTTTTCAATTTTAAATTCATTAGTTAAATCCAACCTTGCCATTGCCATTACTATACGGTGTCAATAAACCGAATGTTATTAATCCTGGTGCGGCGATCTGCGTTATGCTCAAAAAACAGGGGTTCAACGTCTGCTTTTGGGGCCTCCAGGCTATACCTCTGGTCATAAGGAGGAATATAATATTCACCGTATCGATCATAGGTGACAAAATCCTTTAGTCTTCGGAACACGGCATAGAGTATACTCATAATAACAGCAGCAATGAAAGCAACAAAAACTACTTTCGCCACAAAGAAAAAGAGTATGACAGCTATTGACATTCCAAAAAACATCCTAAATGGTCTCATAAGTTATTTTTTTGTGAGTGAATAACAGTGCTAATGAGCATGCATCATTAAACTGTTTGATATGGAAGACGAACCAAGGAGGTGATTACTTTAAGAGATAAGGACTTTCTTGAAAAAACTTAATCCCGGGAGGCATCTCTGTGTCGGCAATGCTCCTTCCAGCGAGACCTGGCTTCCTTGCGTTCTTCCGGGGTCATATTCATCCATTGTTCCTTCCAACGGCTCCTGCGTTTTTTCCATGGCCCCCTTCTGTGCCAAAATCCCCCAAACAAAATCTTTGACAACACCAACAACCCCGCTGCTTTCCAGAAATTCAGAGGTTTAACCCCCGTAACATCAGGAAGTATAGCATTCCATAATAACATTACAATCCAGGAAAACAGGGAAATTAACCCAATGAATAAAGCACCAAAGAAAAGAACCTTGACGGGGCTTTTATGCGATGAATAATTTTTTCTATTGAACATCTCCTTGGATTTACCTCTGGTTACAAAGTTAACAGACCTTTAATTCAAAAACTCTTTATATACAATTTCCATTCGTTTCCGTAAGTGCTGGACGGCATATCGCTTCCGGGAAATCCAGGTCTTGATATTCTCACCAGTTCTATCCGCCATCTCCTGAAAAGTTTCATCTTCCAGTTCATTCCATACAAAGGCATTTCTCTGGTTTTCCGGCAATTCGTCCAAAGCCCGGAAGAGCTCTTCCCAAAAAAGCTCTTTCAGGTCTTCCTCTTCAGGTAGAATTGACTCAGCCATCAAAATTTCGCGAAAATCAAACCGGTTGTCTTCTCCTCCGGAAAATTCATCTTCGAGCAAGGCGGGAGTTTGTTTGCGATAGTTGTCCGTGATTCTATTTCTCGCCACCCGAAAAAGCCAACCACTGATCTGCTCAATGGAATCCATTTCGATGACGCGGCTCAACTGATACCAGACCTCTTGCAAAATATCCTCGGCATCAGCATTGGAAGGGACCCTTCCCCGGATAAACCGAAAAAGTCGATTGCCATATTCGTTGACCACAGTACTGATCCTGCGTTCCCTTTGTTCTGCCATTTGCATGGACATATCGATCATCCCTTAACCGGGAATATGCATCAGCACTCATATAGTGTCAAATTCCTATCCCCATTTTCCCAGGAAGACGAGTGAACCGTCAAATTACTTTAATAGTCCTAAATAATCTTTCCACAAACTGTATTCAACCCAATCACTTGACCTCAAATTCAGTGGTGATAATTTGCTTACCCACTCTGGTTTTTGCCTGATATGTTCCGGGCTCAAGCGTTCTCTCCGGATTTTGAAAATGAACCTCATTTCCCAGTACTTCAGGTTCATAGGCAAAGGTTAGCTCACCAAAACCAGGTTTATAAATCGCAATATGGTTGACATATTTCATATCAGGCTCATCTTCGAAGACAATCCGAAAAGTTCTGGGTTCATCAGCAGTAGGTTGATCAACAACCAACTGGACCCCTTCGATTGCCGGAACATCATTGCGAATATCTGCCGGAATAGCTATACTGCTAAGATCCGGCACTATCGGTAGATGCC
>JAUILF010000453.1 GCA_030433135.1 Bacteroidia bacterium
GGTCTTGGTTATCAATTCAATAATGAGTGGAAAGGAGCTTTCCTGCTGGGTTATAACCGAAGTAGAAACGGCGCGGGAGATCAGTTTAGAACCAACGACATCATCTACCAGTTTCGAGTATACCATACGATTACTAGATAAAGAAGATCCTAAGTAGGAATAAAGGAGACCATTGCTAATCACAACTTAGAGAATTAACATCATGAAATATAAATTCACTCTCGTGAGTTGCCTATTGGTTCTCGGAGGCCTCATAACATCTATTACACTACATGGGCAGGACGACATTATTACTGACTCACTGTCCAACAATGTAATCGAAAGTGTATATAAGGAGCATCCCACCGAGATGAAATCAGACAGTACAAAAAGGACTTCTTTCAACGGCTATCCTTACCTCTTCTATACTCCGGAATCGAAATTGGCATTTGGTGCTGGTGGAATATTCATTTTCTACGGTGGTAAAAGCCAGGACCTTCGGCCCTCTAAAATTGGTTTTGGAGGATGGTACTCCACTAACAAACAATACAAACTCAGCATTAATCCCAATTTCTACTTCTACAATAACAAGTTATACATTGAGGCACCATCCAGTTTTGGCTATTTTATTAATAAATATTTTGGAATTGGGTATGACACACCAGACTATTCGGAGGCATCCTATGCCACAGAAACATTTAGCACAACCATCACAGTACAAGTCCCACCTGAAGTTTTTGCAGCAGATCGAACCGGACTCATTTTCGACTACGATAAAACTTCAATTGTTGACACCTTAGGGAATGAACTACTTCTTGACGATAGTTTAACGGGACATAACGGAGGCACAACAATTGGTTTTGGCACCGATTTGGTTTGGGACTCACGCGATAACATATTCTTCCCAAATAGTGGTGGATATCAATATTTCAGAATCATATTTTATCCAGAAATAAGTGATTTTAATTTTGCCAAGATTGAGCTGGATGTGAGAGCATATCGGGCTATTTCTCCAGACCATGTTTTTGCCTTCAATTTTTACATCGAATCCGCACTAGGTGACACACCCTTCTACAAACTTCCAGCTCTCGGGGGTCAGAAAAGAATGCGTGGCTACTTTAACGGCCGCTACCGTGATAACTTCTATGGCATGATGCAACTCGAGTACAGGCAATACTTTTGGAAGAGGCTTGGTTTTGTGGTATTTGGAGGTGTAGGAAATGTATCGGACAATATACTTGATTATCATTTCGACAATCTAAAATACAGCTACGGTGCTGGGTTGCGGTTTTTGTTCAACCAGGAACAGAAGGTCAACCTGAGGATGGATATCGGGTTTGGAAACGACGGAAACAGAGGCATCTATTTTGGAATTCAAGAAGCATTTTAATGGTGCTACTGTGCTTCATAGAGCAGATTGGACAAAAGACAGATCTTCTTTTTTTCTAGCAGAAAGGGTCATCACAATGGTGATGGCCTTTTCGAATTCAATTGATGTTGACTACCGAAGATTCGTCAGTACACCAATGGAAAAGAAGCCCTCAATTGATGACGCTGTCTGCCACATTAATCGGATTGCCATTATTTGAATGCCTGCTAAAAGGGAAAAACTTATTTTTAGATCTTGCAAACTTCACCCTATGCACCTTTCTTTATCAACGCAAATCATATTGAGATATCTGTTGTTATTAACAATGATGTCAGGGATCATGCTGGCCATCGGTCAGGAAGAACATCTGGGTAGTGAAGCGGAAGAAGACCACCCCAAAAACAAGGTCAGCTTTGTACTCAGTCATACCCATGTGCCCGGAGGCATCAATGAAGAAGGTGATAAATCCTGGCTGGTGAGAGCCAGTTGGGGCATTGACTACGACTATTATTTTTCACATGCATGGAGCTTGGGTCTTCATTCCGATATGGTATTGGAAAATTTCGAGATTGAGGAAGACAATATTATTCAGGAACGAAGTAGCCCAATAGCATTGATACTTACGGGCGGCAGGCATTGGGAACACTTTACTCTGGTAGCGGGGGCAGGAATGGAATTTGCCAAAGAAGAAAATTTTGCATTGGCTCGCGTCGGCGCTGAGTACGGCTGGGAGTTACCTGCAGAGTGGGAAATTGCCATTAGTCTGGTTACAGATATCAAATTTGGTGGTTATAACTCGTGGGTCTTTGGCCTGGGATTTGCAAAACTATTTTAACCGGGAATATGCATTAGATTTTCTATTACGAACCAAATATGCTGCAAATACGGGCACATAAGCACTTTTTGATTCTCACTCCCGCCTTTGGCGGGACAGGCTATGATGGTGACCATGTTTCCGAGTCAAAAAGTCCTTGGAGTACCCGTCTTTATTGCCTATTTGGCTCTCATGACGAAATCCCAATACATAATCCCGGTTGAATTACTCAAAATACTGATTTTTGCATCTGTCAGGATATTTTGATTGAAAAAATAACATACATGTGGGTAGGAATTGCCTGGCTAATGCTTTCTGTCAACTGCGGATTGGATTCTACTGAGTCACCAAAAGTGTTGCAGGCATTACCAGATTCCCATGAAACACGGGATCACAACGTAACGACGCAGTTAGATGACACCATTCCAGTACTAACGAAAAGGCATTTTGGTGACCTTGACAGCATCATTGACAGGAGAGGAATTCGCATACTGGTACCCTATTCGGATGTCTTTTATTATGTAGATGGTAACCAGAGGAAGGGATTGGCCTTTGAGGCTTCCGAAAACTTTGAAAAATATATAAACGAAGAACTCGGTTTTCATCCTCCAAAAATCAAGACCGTTGTCATTCCGGTGCCAAGGCCGAACATGATCAATCTACTGGCAGAAGGATATGCCGATATGGCTATGGGAGGTTTGTATATCACACCCGAGGATCAGGAAATCATTGATTTTACGGAGCCAACCATTAAAGGGTTACATGAGGTGGTAGTAGCTCACAAAGGATCACCCAAGCTGAATTCCATGACAGATCTCTCCGGAAAAATACTCTATATCAGGGATCCGGACAACTCAGCACACCATCTGGAGGCCCTGCAGCAGACCCTTACCTCAGCCGGTGCAAAACCGGTAGTGATCAAAGAAACCGACCAATACCTTGATGATGGTGAAATCCTGGAAATGGTCAATGCCGGAATATACCCTTATGCGGTGATCATTGAAAATGTAGCTAAACCCTGGGCATCCATACTGGATAGCATTGAGGTATACCATAATCTACCCTTACAGGACAACATATCGCTCGGTTGGGCTTGTCGCAAGTCCATGCCAGACTTCCTTGAATATGTGAATGCTTTTGTGAGAAAAAACCACAAAGGATCATTGCTTGGCAACATACTTTTCAACCGCTATGTCAGTGAGTCTAACTTCCGGAAAGCTTACCACACTAAAAACCTGATCAACCTGGGTGATAAGGCTGCCTACCTGCGTAAGTACGCATCAAAGTACAATCTCGATTGGCTGCTACTCACCGCCCAGGGATACCAGGAATCCAACCTGGACCAGCAAGTAAAGAGTCCGGTGGGTGCCATTGGGATCATGCAGTTGATGCCCTCCACGGCCTCTGCCCCACCTATCAGCATCGACGATATCGATGATATGGAAAACAATATCCATGCTGGTGCCAAATACCTTCGCTATCTCATAGACCAGTATTTTAATGAGGAGTCAATAGACAGTTTCAACCAAAGACTGTTTGCCATTGCATCCTATAATGCAGGACCTACCAGAATATCAAGGCTGAGAAGGGAAGCAAAAGCCAGAGGATTTGACAACAACCAGTGGTTTAATCATGTAGAAATGATCGTAGCCGAGGAAGTCGGTCATGAGACGGTCCAATATGTCAGCAATATTTATAAATATTACGTTTCCTACAAGGGGCTCAACTACTACCTGGATGCCAGTGGGAAGAAAATGATCTTTGAGGACCCATGAAGCAACGGTTGCCGGTCATTGGTCGCTGGTTGCAGGTTGCCGGTCATGGTGTTTCGGTATTGTGGTATTGTGGGATTATGGTTTTGTGGTAAGGCGTATCCCTCGTGATATAGCTTGACAGCCTCCCTTTGCTGCTTTTCCGTAGTGCCGATTTTCAGTTTCACAGAGAGTTGTACTCTCTATGGGTCTTACCTCTGGTCAAATCCAACAAACCTATATTATTCCTTCTGCCGGCTGAGTACTGATGACTGCAGACTGGTCTTGCCCTCATGAAATAGCTGGACAGCCTCCCTTTGCGGCTTTTCCGTAGTGCCGATTTTCAGTTTCTCAGAGAGTTGTACTCTCTATGGGTCTTACCCCTGGTCAATCCAACTAACCTATATTATTCCTTCTGCCGGCTGAGTACTGATGACTGCAGACTGGTCTTGCCC
>JAUILF010000454.1 GCA_030433135.1 Bacteroidia bacterium
TTAAGGATGATTGAATGTACGGTATTGTTTTCCGGGCAGTAGCTTTCAGAGTCATATCCCAGGAAAGAAAGCAGTTCCTGCTCTGAAACCTCTGATTCATCCCATAAATCCAGGCCGGAAAGCTGCGGTGGTACAACCACTGAGTCAAAACGCATATAATCAAATTGTCCAATAAGATCCGGTGAAAAGTTCAGGGCTGAGTATGGCTCCATTGGTCCAAGGCTGTCCGAATGTAAAGTATGATTATTGTGAAAATCTGCTCCCACAGTCTCTACATTGGGCCAGTCGGTATAGGTTACCATTCCCAGTTGGACGGTATTAGGAAACGGGGCACTACAAGATCCATCATTTCGGTTGAAGCGGCCTCGAACATGCCATTCTTCACCGGGAAAGCGGGCTAATACAATGATAACCTGACCGATTCGTGCCATTCGTACTTCAGAGGTTTGTACACTTATTTGTGGATAGTCTAGCATAGATGTGCTATGGCAGGTTGTTTTGATCTCAAAATGGGGTCCTGTTCCGGAGGCCTGTCCGATAGACATGAACACATAGTTCTGCTCATCTTCCACCCAATCCGTGGGTCCATCGGTGGGGTAGTGGATGGGTGTACGGATCATGATGCCGGCCAGTGAAAAGTCGCTTGATGGTATACTGACATGATCACGGGCAGTAGCTGTAATCCTGGTACTGACGACAAAATCACCGCTTATCTCTTTGAAAAGTAATGCGCCGCGCCATTCTCCAAACCAGGAAACAGTAAAGGGTTTCATAAACATGCTCCCGGGAATAGAGTCGTCAATGTTGTACGACTCCAACTGGACGATGTCCCACCCTTCAACGTCATTGATGTTTTGCCAGTTGATCAGGGAGCCTGTTTCGTCAAACTCGTCATTGTATAGTTGAATCTGGGCGTCAATTGGTGCCAACCCCCACAGGAGTAATGCCACAATACAAATTGCGATTTTCATTTGGTCACATTTTGGGTCTCTCTGGGGTCTCTGGTTATAAAGTCAATAACCATAAATTATGCCATAACCCTTTACCACCTTAAGTAGGAAGAAGTGGGCGAAGGTTAACAGTGCCTACAATTTGTTTTCTTTGCAGCCACAAAACAATAATAAACATGACAGGAAAGATTCATACCGAGAAGGGTACCATGGAAGTAGAGTGCTATAGCGAAGAAACCCCTAATACTGTTGCCAATTTTGTCAAATTGGCGAAAGATGGCTATTACGATGGCCTTACTTTTCACCGGGTTATCCCCAATTTTATGATCCAGGGAGGATGCCCTAATTCACGAGAAGGTAGCTCGGGTATGCCCGGCACAGGTGGTCCCGGATATACCATTGATTGTGAGCTGGATGGTGGAAACCAATATCATGACCGGGGTGTTTTGTCCATGGCTCATGCCGGTAGAAATACGGGAGGATCACAGTTTTTCATTTGTCACAGTCGTGACAATACAGCCCACCTTGACGGTAATCATACCTGTTTTGGTAAAGTTACCTCAGGAGTAGAGGTCGTAGATCAGATTGCCCAGGGAGACCGGATTACCTCCATCGAAATTGATGACGAATAATGTCAGGGCAGAAAAATTGAGAAGCCGACGGAGTACTTATTTATTTGAAAGTAGCGGACAAAAAGAAAGGGTAGCCCACAGCTACCCTTTCTCCTTGTTTAACCCAATGTGGGGCAAGTCTTAGCCTTGTTCTTTTTTAACCTTGATGCCACAACCAATAGCCTTGGTTTTGGTCGGATCAGGAGTTTTTCCAGCCTTTATCGCGTTGATAGCATCTGCTACATATTCAGTGCCAACCGATGAAGGATCCTGAGGATTATCATCAATAGCACCGGTGTATTGAAGCGTCATGTTTTTATCTAAGAGAAATATTTCCGGTGTACGTGTCGCTCCATACTGAGGAAATACTTTTTGCTCGGTATCCATCAGATATGGATAAGGAAAGTTCTTTTCTGCATTTCGGTCTTTCATTGCATCAAAACTGTCTCCGGGCTTCATGTTAGGGTCATTTGGATTGACCGCCAATACGGGAAATCCCTGACTGGAGAATGTGTTGTGCAATTCAATCAAGCGGTCTTCGTAGAGCTGGGCATAAGGACAGGTATTGCAGGTGAATACCAGTATCACACCTTCTTCTCCCATATATTCAGACAATGAGACCCATTGATCATCTACTCCTTTAAGTTTGAAATCTTCGACCTTGTCCCCAATTTCATAGACCCCCTTATCAGGCATAAATGAAAAAAGAACCAGGACCAGTGACATGGCCAGCAAACTTGTAAACTTTAGGTTTTTCATACTTAGAGATTTAATTAAGAGACTTTATTAAGTTATTTAACTGTTGGTAGTTTTCAAATTGTTCTCCGTGAAATATCTTCTGGTCATTGCGATAGACAATGGTTGCCGGAAGAGCACCGGTCCACCTCTCGTCTACCTTGTCGATCCACTCATTCGCATTTGGTGCATGTAGCACCAAGACTTCAGAACTGATCTTTTCCTCTTCTATAAACGGGATTAACTTTTTTTCGATCTGGTTTTTAAAATCCATACTTACCAGCAGAACCTTGACCTTCTCACTGGCAAAATCGGTGTTGACCTTCTCAAAGTATGGTAGTTCTTCGACACATGGTTTACACCAGGTAGCCCAGAAATTGACTACATAAGTAGTATCATTGGATTTGTGAAGATAGGGCTCCAAAGAGGCAAAGTCCAGGATAGGAGGCATATTGGATTGACCCTTCACCAAAAAGCCCGTAGTGAGGAAGAAACCCAGTAAAAATAGACGTACGACACTCATATGTATCCGCATAACAGGATGAACCAGACTAGTGTTCAATAACCTGATAACGACAGAATACTAATTTAATTTGTATGGAAGACCGATTTTTTCGAGTTCCTTGATAAAATGACTGTCCACCTGGATTTTTTTCTTGTCGGCAAGAAACTGCAGTTTTACTTCATGTTCCATATCGTAAACGACCAGTTTTAACTGGTGTCTTCCCTTGTGAGAGGCACAGGTTGTCTGCAATTTTTTCTCCAGTTCGGGTGTGATGTCTTTAACCGGAATTTTAACCGTGATACAGCTGGTCATCTCATCGCCCACCGTTGAAAGCAATTTGATATGCTGAGGGTCAAAAAACAATTCGTCTGACTGGTATCTGGTTTTGAATAAACCGTCAATAAACACTACCTGACCAACCTCGATCAGCCCTTTGTGTTTTTGATATATATCCCGACTCAGGTACATCTCCAGTGATCCGTTGTAGTCCTGTATGGTAAATCGACAATAGCCGTTTCCTCGCCGGTTTACACCGTGCATGGCTGACGTAATGATCCCGGCAATTTTAAGTTGGCGGTTGGGGGCTTTGACCCGGTCGAAGTGCACCAACTCACAATTGACAAAATTTTCCAGCTCAAGTTTGTAAGCATCAAGGGGATGTCCACTTACATAGATGCCAATGATCTCCTTCTCTTTGTTGAGTTGTTCCATCCTGATCCATGGTTCTGCATGCGGTATGGGCGGCTCTGGTATCAGGACACTGTCAGAGTTTCCGAATAAACTGTGGGCACTTTCAGCTTTTTGCTGTTGATAGGCATTGCCATAACGTAGTCCGTGCTCAATGAAGGTTTCGTATTTGTCCGATGGAGTAAAGAAAAGGGACCGCTCATGTTCGGTAAAGCAATCCAGAGCACCACCCAGAACCAGGTTTTCAAAACATTTCTTGTTTAGTACCCTGAGGTTGAGCCTGCGCATCATATCATAGAAAGATAGAAAGGGTCCGTTGGCATCCCGTTCTCGTATCAATTCTTCTACGGCTGCCTGGCCGACATTCTTCATAGCCGAAAGCCCGATCCTAATTTGGCCTTTGGCGTTTACAGTAAAGTTGACACCACTTTCGTTGACATCCGGAATCAGTACATCCAGGTTTAGTTTTTTACACTCTCTCAGGAAGAAATTCAACTTCGATATATCATTCTTGTTGTGCGTCAGTACGGATGCCATGAATTCGGCAGGGTAATGCGCCTTCAGGTAGGCAGTCTGGAATGCCACAAAAGCATAACAAGTGGAGTGCGATTTATTGAATGCGTAGGAGGCAAATGCCGCCCAGTCTTCCCATATCTTGTTTACGGTATCTTCGGGAAAACCATTCTTCCGGCACCCTTCCAGGAAAAGCGGATAAAGTTCATCAATGATCTTCTTTTTCTTTTTTCCCATGCCCTTACGCAGGGCATCTGCCTGCCCCTTGCTGAATCCGGCCAGTTTTTGGGACAGTAGCATCACCTGTTCCTGGTAAACGGTAATGCCGTAGGTTTCAGCCAGGATTTCTTC
>JAUILF010000455.1 GCA_030433135.1 Bacteroidia bacterium
GAAGAAAATTGATAGCCGATAAGCCCCGGATCCTTGAGTAAAATCACCTATTATCCACTAATCCGTTGATAATCTTTGATTTAAGAGGACTCAATCTCCGTAGTAATCCTCATACAACCAGCGAGAAAGCCATTTCTTTAACACTACCTTAGCATTTAGCCTGTTATTTCTACAAAGCAAAAGGCACTGGAAGCCCTGAGACTCAAGTGGCAGAAGGGTATTGTCCACCTGATCAGCTAAACTTGAATCCATACCTCCTGTGTCAATACCTCCTCCAGAAACTGTGTTAAGCATATATAAATTCTGTGATTTTCAACCCCTCGGAAAGAACCAATGGTCATCAATATTAACTATATTGCACAGCCCTGGAAATATGAAAGAGAACGGAATGGAAGTAAAGGTTAAGGATTTTATGAAATCTCCAGTTGCGACCTGTGTGTTGCAATCGGATGTGGGCAAAGTCAGGGACCTCATGCGTCAGAGGGGGTTTAGCGCAGTACCTATCGTGGAAATCAAGGGAGAACAGATTTTGATCAGGGGAATCGTCACCAACAATGATCTCATGGGTGCTTTTGATGACAATGTACCGATCGAACAAGTGATGACCCATGGAGTCTATGTGGTTGATCCTGAGTCAGATGCACAAGAAGCTGCAAAGCTTATGTTACATCATAAAGTGCACCACCTTCTGGTAATACAAGAAACCCGCATTGTGGGTATGCTTAGCTCACTGGATTTTGTACGCCTGATAGCATCTCCTATCAAGAAACCAGTGTATTAGCATCATTCAGGTGCTCCGTTTTCCACCCAGCAACTAATCTCATCTATTTCACTGTCATCAAGATCCGGCCGTCCGGCAGGTGGCATGGTACCTGAAACAACCCGTGACCGTACTTGACTTCTTCGCGCGAATAACCCATCGTAATTTGTGAAGTCCGGATTAGCATTGCTTCCATCATGACAGCCCGAGATCGCACAATTGGTATCCACAATCTGCTTGATATTGTCACTATAGGTTGGTGTGATAACATCACAATCCAATTCTAATGCCGGATCCATTTCATTGTCATCCTTGTCACAAGAGCTCATCCATAAGACAGAACAACAGACTACGACCCAAATGCCTGGTTTCATTTTTTTCTGATTGACGATAGATCTCATCATAACATAACACCTGCCCTCTTTATTGTGAGTTGTTGGAACCGAAACCCTTATGTGACTGTCTTGGCATTGCGCTAGAAGGTTGCCGGTCATCCGGATGCTGTTTGGCCCTGAAATTCAATTTCCATACATATTAAATATTTTCATCATTTATATACCTGATTTAGTTACATTTGACCATAACTTATTCCGGAAGTGTTCCGGCAGTCTTTAATCAAAACAGATAATGATGCGTATTTCCCTCCTTCTTTTCCTGGTTTCCTGCTTTTTTTATCCAGTGGTCATTCAGGCACAAAGTACCGACGAAGAAGTACTTCGACACCTTAAGGAAGTAGAATGGCCGAAGGCGTACCAGGATCAGGACACTGCGTTATTGGGCCGTATTCTTGCCAGTGAGTTTGAAATGATCGATGCCAGCGGCAATGTGTTTAGAAAAAAAGATGAAATGTTATATGTCAGGGATTTTAAGCCAACCTATGAGACATTCGACTTCAATATCAGCAGGCTGGATATTTTTGAGAACAACACCGCGATTGTGAGTGGGCTGGGTGTCATCACAGGATCAGATGAGGATGGAAAATATCAAACCACCTATCATTCGAGCAATGTACTTATCAAGAGAGATGATACCTGGCAGGCCGTCTCGAGTCATGTATCCGGGTTGCAGAAAAACTACCTCGACAAGCAGTAAGTCATGGCATTCTACCAACCAAAGTAGGATTGCAGGTTTTTCAGGATCCTGGATTCGGGATCCTCAGACCTATCAGGAGCGAATGTTTTTCCGGTCACCTGTTCAAACAGAGAGGTATATCGTTCAGTGACAGTTTTAATAAAACTGTCAGGCATATCAGGAATTTCCTGCCCCTCGAGGCCCTGAAAGCCATTATCCATCAGCCATTCCCTGACAAACTCTTTAGACAACTGCTGCTGCCTCTCCCCTTGCCGTTGGCGATCATCAAAACCATCCAGTATAAAATATCGGGAGCTGTCAGGTGTATGAATCTCATCGATCAGCATAATCTCCCCATCTTTTAGGCCAAACTCATATTTGGTATCCACCAGGATAAGTCCCCTTTCCCTGGCCATTTCCGTCCCTCGATTGAACAGCGCCCGCGTATACCCACACAGCTGATCCCATTGTTCCGGGCTAACCAGCTTTCGATTCAAAATCTCTTCTGCACTGATATCTTCATCATGACCGGCATCGGCTTTGGTAGCCGGAGTTATGATAGGATCTGGGAAAGGATCACTTTCTTTCAAACCATCCGGCATGGAAACTCCACATAACTCCCTCTTACCACTCTTGTATTCACGCCATGCATGACCCGCCAGATAACCCCTGATCACCATTTCAATTTTGATAGGTTGACATTGATGCCCCACTGCCACATTAGGGTCAGGATTTGCAACGAGCCAATTGGGTACAATATCCCTGGTAGCATTCAGGAAGTGGGCTGCAAGTTCATTTAAAACCTGCCCTTTATGCGGAATAGGTCGGGGTAGGATGTGGTCAAAAGCAGATATCCGGTCACTGGCTACCATAATCAGCTGGTCATCAACAGTGTAAACATCCCTGACCTTACCCCGGTAAAAGTGAGTTTGTCCCGGCAAGACAAAACTGGTCTCAAATAAAGCTTGCATACAGAAGAAGTTAAAAGCTCACGGATACCATCAGTCGGCACTAACAGCAGCCTGGCGATCAATATTTTGTTCTTTAAACAATAAGGTGAAAATCACAGTCACTCCAGCAGCCATCAACGCCGGTACCCACCAAATGGATTTCCAAAGATGGATGGTTTGTCCACCTTCTGTAGTCGTGTAATGATCCACCACTATACCTGATGCCCAAGACCCGATCAGCATCCCCAATCCGTAGGTCACCACCGTAATAAAACCCTGGGCACTGGCCTGAATCCTTTTGGGCGCTGTCTCATCCACATAAATCTGACCTGTTACAAAGAAGAAATCGTAGCAGACTCCATGAAGCACAATTCCCAGGTAATACATGAAAACTAAATCCTGGTTATTTCCATAAGCGAAAAGAATATATCTCAGGACCCAGGCAAGCATGCCAATGATCAACATCTTCTTGACCCCGAGCCTGACAAAAAAGAACGGTATTAGTACCATAAAAATCACTTCCGAAGCCTGTCCCAAAGTCATCTTGAATGCCGTGTTTTCCATTCCCATTTCATTCAGGAATCCATTGGTAAAACTGTAATAGAAAGCAAGCGGTATTGATATCAGTAACGAACTGATGATAAAAATGGCAAATGACCGATCCTTCATCAGTTGCAGAGCGTCTAATCCAAGCACATCCCTTACCGTGACCTTCTGACCGGTGGATTTGGGGGGTGTGGAGGGAAGGACCAGAGAATACAATCCAAGCAAAATCGATACGACGGCCCCAATCTTGAAAGGGAGTGCTGTATTTTCAATACTCTCTCCCAAAATTTTGGGCAATACAAATCCAATAACAAAACCGGAAACAATCCACCCGATAGTACCCAGTACCCTGATGTTAGGGAATTCCTTTCCCGGATTATCCATTTGATGAAAACAAATAGCATTAGCCAGAGCCAGTGTTGGCATGTAACAGATAGCGTACAGCAGCAAGACCCAAAAGAAAGGTCCCGGTTCTGCTACGCCCGCAACCAACCACAGAAGCACACCACCAACAAGATGTAATCCCGCCATAAGCTTTTCGGCAGCAAAGAACCGGTCTGCAATCATCCCGACCAGAAACGGGGCTACAATGGCTCCAATATTGATGGTACTGTAAGCAGCTCCAATATTGATTCCATCAAAACCCAATCCCGATTCTCCCAGATAGGTACTCATGGTCACATACCACACTCCCCAGACAAAAAACTGGAGAAACATCATGATGGATAACTGTACTTTGGTATTTGTAGTCATCTAAGTTTTATATTTCCTTTTCAAATATTTTTCCGGACCGCTTATCCTTCAGGATCAATTTTCTGGTCCCGTTGGGAAGGAGTTCTTCCTTGATCAAAAAATGGTCTTCGTCATATTCAGTTTGGTCTGCAACCAGTGTTTCATCGGGAGACTTACCTCTCCATTCTTTTAAAATCACTTTCTCCCAACGGCCTGACTGCACCGATTTATAAGCTGCATCCATGACCTCATTTACCACATAGCCGTCATAGAAAGTTTCGAGGGG
>JAUILF010000046.1 GCA_030433135.1 Bacteroidia bacterium
GAAGTACGCAGGTTCTGCCAGTTGACAAAAAGTTTGCGTTTATCCAGGCTGGGATCTTTCAACAATGCCATGGTAGTGACAATATCAGGCCGGTCGTCGGCGGCTTTCACTCCCAGGAGAAAATTTTGAGCAGCATTAACCCCGGTGGGTTGCTTTTCACGGTTGTCATAGGCAAAGGACAGATACTGTCCGATAAACAGGTCAAAATCACGCCTCATATCTTCCCTTTCTGCCATTGAGAGCAGTGGTGAAATATTGTTGAGGTGAAAGGTGACGTAATTGCTGGCGCGCTGAAAATAGTCCAGAGCCAGTGCTACATCCGTAGATGTGTAGTATCTGGCAAGACTGTAAGCTGCTGTGTAGACTCTCACATGATTAGGTCCATAGATCTGATCCAGCTTGACATAGGCCGTGGTCATATAGTCCCTGGCCAGGCTGTCATTTCCCATCTCCATATAGGTTTGGCCAATATTCAGGCTCGAAACGGCATATTCTGGATGGTTAGGACCGAGATTTACCTCAACAATTTCATTCGCTTTCAGGCGCTGCTCCAGTGATTCCGGATATTTTTCCATGTCGAGATACATGGATGCCAGGTTGTCACGGAGGTATCCCTCAGTCCAGCTATTTTCTCCAAAAGCTTCGGCTGCATATTGAACGGCTGCCACGTAATAGAGTTCTGCTTCCAGGTATTTTCCCTGTCGTCGCAGGATATTGCCGACGTTGGTCTGAGACTGAATATACCTGGGGTCGGTATTTTCCAAACGCAATTCAAAAAGGATATTGGCCCGGTCATAATATTCATAAGCCTGTTCCAGATCACCCTCTCTTTGATAGAAAGAACCCATTTTGTCCAACACCATAGGGTAGGAAATATCATCCTGATAATTGGGGAAATCATCATAGAACTGCAGGATTTCCATGTAGACCTCCTCGGCTGCATTAAATCTGCCCATACCTTGCAGGATATCTACAGCCTGGTTGCCGTAGTAAACCCGGTTGAAGTGATTTTTGGGTAAATAGTCCTTTGCCAGATCGTAAGCCTGTAAAATAAGGTTGGATGCACGTCTGGTCTCACCTTTCACCGCATAGATCTCACCAAGCTTTGACAATGACTGGAAGTACTCGTCACTTTGATTACCGTACTCGCTTTGCGCCAGAGAGAGTGCATCTCTGCCATATTCTTCTGCCTGTTCTACATTTCCAGCTGATATTGCTATATCTACTCCTTGCAAGAGCAGGCTTAGATGATTGGCAGGATCAGCCTCCGGGGCTCCCTTCAACACAGTCAACACTTTCTGCATTTGTTGGAGAGACAGCGCTGGATCGCCCAATTCCTGGTATATATCAGAAAGATTTATCAGCGCATCCTGATATCTCACTTTCCGGATTTCAGGGTGACTCTCGTATATATCCACCGACTCTTGAAAGTGGCGAATAGCATCTTCCAGGTTGTTTTGCGAAAGAAGCCTTACACCTTGCCACATATTGAAAGCGGCCAGAGCATCCTGACCGGGAGGGGTTTTACTTATCTCGTCATCATAGGCCTGTTCGATCATCACCGACACCACATGAATGGCACCCCCCCTGTAAAGTGTTTCAATGATACTGTCCTTCTGCTCCCAGCTGTACTGATCAAAATTGTCTACCAACTGTGCCTGAAGTCGTACACATTGTAGTCCCAGTACACACATTGTAATTACCGCAAGTCGAAACCTCATTCGAAAAAATTTTGGCAAAATTAATAAACCTGACCAGGAGTTGCTTCTGTATTTCCCAAAGGGTCAGCTCTAATCGATCCCTGTGTTACTAACGTACGACTTTGGCCTGATGCTCACCGTAGATCTTTCTGATACGATATGGTTTTTTACCCTGGGACTCATAATAGGTCCGCATCTGGAGCTCTACGAAGATGCCAAATGTCACAAGCTGGATTCCCGTCAACACGAAAAGAATACCTACCAACATGAGAGGTTTGCCCCAGATATCGTTTCCCTGAATTTTTAACCAAAGCATATACAGGTTAATGATTACACCGGCAATAAAGATCAAAACTCCCCAGCTTCCAAAAAGGTGCATAGGTTTTTGCAGATACCTTTTGAAAAAAAGCATTAACAACAAGTCACTCATGACCCTGAAGGTCCTGCCCATTCCGTATTTTGACTCACCATGCGTCCGCTCGTGATGTTTGACTTCCATTTGTGTAATACTGGCGCCTTCCAGGTGTGCCAGCACCGGGATAAACCGGTGGAGTTCTCCATAAAGACCAAGGTTTTTGGCTATTTCGGTTCGAAACAATTTCAAGGTACAGCCATAATCCTTTATTGATACCCCTGAACTCCGTCGGATGATAAAATTGGCAACCTTGCTGGGAATGGTGCGCAACAGAACATTGTCCTTTCGATCCTTTCGCATGCCTGCAACCAAGTCCCAGTCCTCCTCCTTGCTCAGACTTAACATAGCGGGTATGTCACTTGGATCATTTTGCAGGTCTCCATCCATGGTGACGATATAGCGGCCTTTTGCCTGATCGATTCCGGCTGACAGTGCCAGGCTTTGACCATAATTTCGCCTGAGTTCCACCACTCTGAGGTCATCGTCAATGATGGAACGAAGTTCTTGAAGGGTCCGGTCTGTTGATCCGTCATCCACTGCAATCACCTCATAGGCATAACCCTTCATGGCTCGCCTGATCTGTTGCAACAACGGCTTGATGTTGTCTTCTTCATCGAAGACACATACTACAATAGATAATTCGACCTCATCCCACATAGGAGATCATTCAGTGTTGATCAGATAGAAATACTTCTCTTTGCGCTTTACCCGAATTGAATCAATAAATTCAAATTCTGCTTCTTCGAACAAGATAGGATACTTATAAGGATTTACTAAATAGTATCCTCCGGGAGTCAGTTGATCCGTTTTCTGTAAGATCCGCTCAGTTTGTAAGGAGATGTAAAAACTGGCGTCATATTTCATACTATCAATATGGTAAATAAAAAACTCCTCACCTTTCAGATTCTTTCCTATTCGGGTTGCATCCTGTTTAGTCTCCGCCTGAATTCTGTTTTCAACCCTTAACGGCAAGACAATCAGGTCATAACCCAATCGAGCAGCCAGGAGAAATACAGCCAAGCCTATCATCCGGGCCTGTGGTTTTCGCAACATAAATAGAAGACAAAGAACCATCACCAATACCGGTATACTCCATTTCCACCACAGTCCCCGGGTATGAGCAGTCTCTTCGGCAAAGAACGCAAATCCCGATGCCAACACCACACCCACTCCCAGGACCATTAAACTTACATCAACTACTTTTTTCATCCACGATGTCGAAAGTTCGAAGTAGAGAAAGATACCGGCCGTGAAAAAAAGAGGAGCCAGCATAAACAGATACCTGGGATATATGGCTGGTGAGGTCCAATAGATCCAGATGTTCGCCATGAAAACAACAGCGCAAAAAGATATAAACTCATGATTCCAGATCTTGCGCAGAGCACCTTTGGCAAAAAACAATAGCCCCAATAGTGACCAGGGCAGGAAATGATATAACATTTCGAAAGGAAACATGAAGATCTGTAATAAAGTGTCCAGTAAACCATGTTCGATCACTGTACGCTTTGTGGATTCTGATACAAATACAACCAGCAAATCCTCTATCGAACTATGCCGACTGTATAGAAAGAGATACAGCCCGAAGAAAGATGCCATCAAACCCATTCCGGCAAAGTGCTGCCAGCCAAACAGTTTTTTCCAGGTACCATCTTTAATCTGAACAGCCAGAAGGGTAAAGCCCAGGAATACCAGTGCCGGCAATGCTTTTAAAAAGAAAGCTATCGTTGCCAGGAAATAGGCCCCCAGGTAAAGTGCCAGAAAGTGTCTTCTGCGGTGCTGTTCATAGATCCAGCAAAACATGAGAAAAACAACCCAGGAAAAGCAAATGTCTATCAGAGCCAGCATGGAATCCCAAAAGAGAATTCTTCCGCAAGTAAGGAAAAGCAATGCACTGAGAATAGCGGTTTTTTCGCTCAGATGGCGACGTACAAATAAATAGATCGTCAGGGTAAACAGGTAGAGGAAGATCACCGTTGGAAACCGCGCAGTGAGTTCGCTGATCACTCCGGTGGAGTTGAATACACTCAGCAATATCCAATTGTACAGTGGCGGCTTGTTGAAATAGGGTTCTCCATTGAGGGTAGGTGTGATCAAATTACCGGACAGGTCCATCTCCATTGCCACCAGGCTCCTTATCCCTTCATCCTCCAGGAATGGAGGCACACCCAGGTTAATGAGAAATACGGGAAGACTCACCAACAGGATCAGATAAAAGACCAGGCGCTCTTTGGGCTGATTTTCCGGTAGCTGGATCAATGAAAAATGGTTTCTAGCCCACAAGTTTAGGAATTTAACCGGGACTAAGTAAATGACATCCATCGTGGAAGTTCCTTTCATGGCAGCCAAATCAGAAAACCACGTGTTGATGAATACACAATAGTTACTTAGACCAGACCACTAATTCAGTCACTATTTGTTTCTTTGAACCTGGATTATTGGTTGAGATAGTCCATAAAATAGCACTGATGGAAAATGTTGATCGTCCATATATACTGGAAGAAGCCAATTATAAATCGGTAATAAATACTCAGTACAAACTGGCTGTACTACCCTGGGGAGCTACCGAAGCCCACAATTATCATCTGCCTTATGCCACAGATAATTACCAGGTTGAACACGTGGCCCGAAAAGCAGCACAATCTGCTTTTGACCGTGGAGTACCGGTCCTTACCCTTCCCTGTGTTCCGTTTGGGATCAATACAGGACAACTGGACATTGACTTTTGTCTCAATGTGTTGCCGAGCACCCAAATGGCTGTTCTCAAAGATCTTGTCGATGTGTTGGTAAGGCAGAAGATCGAAAAGTTGATCCTGCTTAACGGGCATGGTGGCAATCACTTTAAGAACATGATTCGTGAAATGTCTTTTCATTTTCCTCAGATCTTTATTTGTGCCATCAACTGGTTTGAGGTCGTGGATTGGAACCAGTATTTTACCGAACCTGGAGATCACGCAGGAGAAATGGAAACCAGTGCTATGATGCATATCCGACCGGACCTGGTCAGACCTTTGAGTGAAGCCGGTGATGGAGCTGCCAAAAAAATCAACCTTTCCGGATTTAGGGAAGGATGGGCCACCACACAAAGACCATGGTCACAAGTTACCAGGGATACTGGTGTTGGCAACCCTGCCGAAGCTACTGCCGAAAAAGGTAAGAAGTACATGGATGATTGCAGTGAAAAGCTGGCGGACTTTTACCTGGAACTGGCAAATACTCCCAATGATGAACTTTACACCTGAAAAACAAATGCAAATCATCGGATCAGCGTTACATCAGAAGACTGAACAAACGGGTTTCTACTCCCTTCATAGGTCCCTTTGACTATGCATACATAGACACCGGGATTGGCCATTTGACCTGAGTTAGCCATTCGGCCATTCCAATGTGGTTCAAGACTGTTCCCATTGTCCGAACCACCTGACCACCTATAACATACCTGACCCCAGCGGTCGTAGACTGCCATCTCCTCCAAAATGGCACCAACCCCGAACACTTCCAGCTCGTCATTAACCCCATCATTATTGGGTGAAAACGCATTGGGAATATAGAGTGGAACATCCACATGAATCAACGTGCTAAAGACCGATGTGCAGCCGATACTGTCCACCACGGTAAGGGTATACAATGTCTGCTGTCCGGGAGTGAATTCAGGATTCAGACAGTCCGTACAGGAAAGCCCCTCGGGTGGACTCCAGGAAAGTTGAGCATTCGTAATATCACCCTGAACAGGTATAGGATCCAGGTGGAATGGTTGCCCTCTTACCACACTTGTCACGCTATCCTGGTGAATATGGACGCCTCCGACTTCCAACAGGATGGATGTATCCACCTGGCAGCCTGCAGGATTTTCTGCCAATAGCTCCACATTTTTCACTCCGGGAGAATCCCAGGCCAGGGTGAGGCTGTCATCCGACTCCGTATAAATGGTATCCGCTTCAATCACCCATCGAATGGAAGACAATTCCTCCTGACCAAGGTAAATAATTGTTGATCCGGATTGGAGACAATTATCCATGCTGGCAACTTTTGGCTTCGGCCATTCAAATACCTCTACATTGAGATAGGCGGTATCTCTGCAAAAACCTCCATCGTCCCAGCCTACCACCCCATATTCTGTATCAACCGGTGGATCAACTGCTATGGAATCTGACATGAGACCGTCGACAGATGGATGACCAAACCATTCAAAATTCTCGGTTCCTGTTGCCGTCAATACCGCAGTGGCTCCAACACAGATCAGCGAGGCCTCAGTCTGGATCTTCAGTGATTTGAAATCTGAAAAATACCCATAGCGGGTTCCGGATCCTTCCCCACCATTGATCACCCCCAATTGGAAGCTTCCTTTGGAGTTTGAGAGCCGGTAATTTTGAGAAGACTGTGCCGAGAGATCAACCCTGGCAGACACATAATCATTACCACTACCTTCAACTTCAGCCAGACCAGGAACTGTAAATGTTGACCCGTTGAGAACAAAGCCATCAGCGTACTCCTTCTTCACAATCAGGAAAATGCCAAAGTTTTCATCTGTGGACCGGGTAAAACTGACGGATTGTGCGCCGGTACAATCAATCCTTGGAACCACGGCAAGGCCGATTTCACACCCGAATCCGGTAGCATGCACCACATAGACCGGCTCACTAGTTTTAATGTGCACTGCCCCGGAGTACAGCGGAAATGAATGCATATCGCCTGCGTCCAGCACGACCGGGTTCAGAGAATCTCCCGCAATCACTACCTCCGTTTGATTATTCACTGCCATGATAAATACCCGGTCACCTCCCTGCAGGAATCCGGTGTTTACTATGTATTCCGTACCCAGTACATCTATCGGCACCAGTTGATCTCCTCCCAAATCGTAACAGAAACTGTTTTCATTGGAATCATCTTTAAGGGTAATGGCAATTGGTGCTGAAGCCTCTACAATGGATCCGGTAAGTTGGTCTCTGGCCAGGTGTGAGTTTGCAACCACCGAGTAAGTCTGGCCCTGATCCAGCATGATAGTGAAAGTGTTGCCGGCACTATGTCCGGGAATATCCACACTGGGTGTAATTTGCACCTCGGTATCGTTCTGAGTGGCTACTATATCAAAGGTTGAGTTTGCTTTAGGAACATGGTTGGGAAAGTTACTATACCAGTTTTGGGCCGGTATCATAAAGTGTAGTCCCAGGGCATTCCGGCCTTTCAGTGCAAAAATATCCGGATTGAATCCATGATTGACTTCGTAATAAGCGGTGATTGGATGGTCCGACTGAATAAGCAGGCCCTTGGAAAGAACCCTCAAAGGAGGTTCATTTTCCATGAGATGAAGCCGAAACGTCAGATCTACGCTGCGGCTCTGATTGGCAGGAATCGAGACTTCGATAGGTTGCCACGACGGATTGGCAGGCTGGGTAATTACCACGTTAGTCGCCTGATCAAAGCTGGCCATTCTCAATAAGACAGGCCGGTCTCCGTGATCTTCAGTCACGGCTGGTGCCGCAAACCAGAACTCATTGTCAATCTGGCCAGAGACATCAGAGAACGAACTCATCAGGAGTCCAATAAATAACCAGTTTCCTACCCTCAGTATCAACGCTCTTTTTTCCAAAGTTATAAAGTACATCAATTTATGACTAATCCTCGAGCACCTAGACTTTGAGTATTAATATGAACGAATAATATGGTCTTTATCACAACCGTTGTAAATGTTTATACCGGAATGCTAATTTTACAGGATGATCAAGAATAATAATAGAAGAAAATTTCTGAGGAACCTGGGCCTGGGTGTCGGAGCCTTTACCATAGTGCCAAGACACGTGTTGGGCGGAAATGGATTTGTGGCCCCCAGTGATAAACTGACCAAGGGTATCATCGGTGTGGGAGTGATGGGCCGTGGGCACATCAACTACGAAGGCGAGGTGGTCGCAATTTGCGACGTAGATACCAAACACCTGGAAAAAGCACAAGCGTTGATCGACCGGGAAATCCATGTATATGAGGATTTCCGGGAGCTACTGGCACAGGAGGATATCGATGTGGTACACATTGCTACTCCCCCCCACTGGCACGGTACCATGGCTGTAGCTGCAGCAAAAGCAGGGAAAGATATCTGGTGCGAAAAACCGATGACGAGAACCATCGGAGAGGGTCTGGCGGTACAGAAAGCGGTCAACAATTACAACCGCATGTTTAGGCTCAATACCTGGTTCCGTTTTGAAAGTATCTTCTATGGAATGGGTGTGCCTGTACAACCCATCAAAAAACTTGTTCAGAACCGGGTCTTTGGCTGGCCTTTAAAAATCACACTGAGTGCCAGTACGGGTTTTGACTGGAAGTTTTACTGGAGTGGTAAGACCAATCTCGAACCCGACCCGATTCCGGATAACCTCAATTACAATATGTGGCTGGGGCCCGCTCCCATGAAACCCTACAGTGCTGAGCGTTCACATGTCAAATTCAGGGGTTATTGGGACTATGACGGAGGTGGCCTGGGAGATATGGGCCAGCACTACCTGGATCCCTGTCAGTACATTCTCGAAAAAGATGAAACCGGACCCATCCGTGTAGAAATAGATGCTCCCCAGCAGCATCCTGAAGCAGCCGGAACCTGGCGCAGAATCAGATACACTTATGAAGATGGTTGTCAGATTATTCTCGACGGGGCTAACCGCGACAAGGAAGCTGCCTTCATTGAAGGTCCTCTGGGTAAGTTATATCCGGGTATGCGCAGTACCATCCCTGATGTTATCGGGCTGGCTGCTTCGCTTCAAGACCCTGAACCACAGGTAAGCAGTTTCAGCCATTCAGTACGCACCCGGCAGAAATTTGCCCTGAACGAACAAAATGGTCATCGCTCCTGCAGTCTGATCAACCTTGGAGTCATTGCATTACGGCTCGGTCGCAACCTTGATTACGACCCTGTCAACCAGGAGTTTGTGGATGATCATGCGGCCAATCGAATGATCCATCAACCCATGCGTAGTGAGTGGACTGTTTAATTTATTTGAAAGAAATGCGGAAAACCTTAATAATGCATAAAATATACTCAACGATAGTTGGATGTTTTCTTACCTGTAGTGTTGTGTCACTGGCAATGGCTCAGGAGGATATGAATATCGATACCATACTCCAACAATTTCCAGCCAGGGACATGGCACATCAGACTCACCTTGTAGATCAGCTTATTCAGCTGGGTCCCGATGCGATTGTTACCCTGGGTCTTGGTCTCAAAAACATGGGTACCGGGGATGACAACCAACAACGGTTGGCGCTCAGCGCACTGGCCAAAGCTAAAAAGTCTCCGGATGAACTCGTTACGGTGGAAACCGGCTTTGGGCAAGCTCTGAGAGAAGAGATTCCGATAGATGGTCAGATGTTTCTGATCGAACAATTACAATCATTTGGAACGGATGCCAGTATCGAGGTCTTTCAGGACAAAGTCAAATTACTCTGCGAACCCAGTGTACACGCAATTCGCCAAATACGATCATCCCACTCACTGGATGCACTGCTTGAAACCTATGAAGAGATTGATGGCTATTGCCGACAAGCCGTAGTAAAATCCCTTGCTGACTACAACGATCCAAAAGCTCTAAGTCTCCTGAAGCAAATCGTTACATCGGGACCGGCTTCCAATTCTCTGACCTATGATCTGGCGCTGGATGGTCTGATTAAGCACGGAGATAAATCTCTTATTCCGATCCTGGAAGGAATGCTGGCTGAAAACCCCACAAGGGCCAAAGCGCTGATGATACAGCTTGCCAATGTCCAATGGGAAAAAGGCCTCACTACTCATCAGGCCGAAATTGCAGAGATTATCCTGGACAATTCACCCACGATTGCTGAGCGAACGGCCATGTATCAAATATTATGTGAGTCTCACCGGGGTCATACCCTTCTACCACAGGACTTCAGGAGGACCAGTGAAGATGAGGCTCTTGCCATGTCTACCGCCCTTGAGTATTGTGCAGAAATCCCACTGGATCCATATGTTGATCAAATTCAGAGGATAAGTCCTGCGGCTCAGGTACAGATGCTCCAGGCGATTGCTGATCGTAAATTTATACCGGCCATCCCTGAAGTCAATGAGCTTCTGAAATCCCACGATGAAGAGGTTCAAATGGCTGCTATCAGAGCCCTTTCTACCCTGGAAGGAGAGCAATGTCTTGCCACTTTGCGCCCATTCGTTACCGGTAACAAACCACCACATGTAGTAAAGGCAGCAGCAGAAGAATCTATGCGTTGGATTGACTCTTCCCAGGTATTCACTCTGGAGAAGATGTATGAAGAAAGTGCTGTTACCGGCAAAGTAGCTCTACTGGGGTTAATCGGACACAGACATTGGTCAGAGTTATGGACCACTGTCAAATCGGGCCTGGATGATGAGAACGCAGACGTAAGGACCGCCGCATATGACATACTGCCAAGAGTATCTGCAGGTGTTCCAATTCGCGAACTCACCACTGTTGCACCTATTGTTCAATCGGAACATGAATTGGAGCAACTAAGGTATGCTCTGCAGGCCAAATCCCGAACGGTCTCAAGTCCTGACTCAATCGCTATTCCCCTGGTTGAAACCTTTGGAAAGTCTGGCAGGAAGTTACTGGAAGAAATATTACCGGGTATCGGAGGCAGAGCGGGTCTTGAATATATTCAGGAAGGCGACAATCTTAAGCCACTAATGGCCTGGAGTACACCTGAGGCCATCCATACTCTGATGCCCCTGGTAGAGACGGAAGGGAGTGAGGCCTATTCCGAGATCATGCGCCTTATGAGGCACCCGGAATTGACTTGCGAACAACGGGTTCTGCACCTGAGGAAGTTGATGGAAATCGTGGAGAGTGAACAAGCCCAAAAGGATGTCTTATCGGCATTTCGAATGTCTAAATGTTACGGTGCCTTTCGCTATGTGACACCATACCTGAAGGACAGCATCATGCAAATGACTGCTGCAGAATCTCTGGTCAGTATTGTTCTACCTCCATCCGGGGAGCAGTATGGTCTCACCGGTGTCGAAGTAAAGGAAGCCCTGATGCAGGCCGATACCATACTCCGGGAATCTGACAATGAATATGGAAATGCCTTCCTCGACAACTACCTGTCAGTCATGCCATTGACTGGAGACTTCGAAGCACTATTCAACGGGCAGGACCTGGAAGGATGGCAGGGGCTGGTAGGCAATCCCATCACTAGAGATACCATGTATCCCATTGATCTGCAGAGAGCACAAATGGAAGCCAATGGCAAGGTTAATGAAAGCTGGAAAGTGGAAGATGGTAAAATCCTATTTTTTGGTGACGGATTTGACAACCTATGCACGGAAAGGGAGTTTCGTGATTTTGAACTCCTGATCGATTGGAAAATAGAAAAGGATGGTGACAGTGGGCTGTACCTGCGAGGGTCACCACAAGTACAAATATGGGATCCCTACAGGGAGGATGATACCATCGGCTCAGGTGGTTTGTTTAACAATGAGAAACATGCCAGTGAGCCTCTGATCCTGGCAGATAATCCCGTAGGTGAGTGGAATAACTTTCGCATCATTATGATTGATGACAGAGTCACCGTCTATCTTAATGGTCAACTCGTTACCGACCATGTGGTACTGGAAAACTTTTGGGACCGATCCCTGCCCATCTTTAGAGAAGGTCATATAGAGCTCCAGGCGCATACGACTCCGCTTCAGTTCAGAGACATTTACATACGTGAAATTGAAGTTGGTCCGGATTTGAATGAAAGAGAAATCAATGAAGGCTATGTATCGCTGTTTGATGGAGTGTCCCTGGCAGGCTGGGTTGGTAACAAAGTGGACTATGTAGTGGAAAATGGGGAGATAGCGATCTACCCGGGGCTGGGTGGCAGCGGAGGCAACCTATATACTGAGAAGGAATACAGTGACTTTATCCTGAAATTTGACTTTCAGTTGACTCCCGGAGCCAACAATGGTCTGGGCATTCACGCACCATTGGAAGGAGACGCCGCCTACCTGGGTAAGGAGATTCAGATCCTCGACAACAGTGCTGAAAAGTATGCCAACCTCAAAGAATACCAGTATCATGGTTCCGTTTACGGACTGATTCCTGCAGATAGAGGTGCTCTAAATCCACCAGGTGAATGGAACTCCATGGAGGTATCAGTCCGATCTAACCGGATTGGGGTCACCGTCAATGGTACACGAATCCTTTATGACGATATCAACCGGGCTACCGAAAATGACACCCTGGATGGGAAGGAACATCCCGGTATACAAAGAACTAATGGACACATTGGCTTCCTGGGTCATGGCTCTGAGGTACACTTCAAGAATATCAGGATCCTGGACATGAGCGAAGGTACTATTGAGTAGATATAGACCAGTCAGAATTCATTCCACCTGTGTCCCAGGTTCCACCGGATTCCCAGGCCGAAGTAGTTGTTTTGCGAATTTCTGCTCGCAATATCGGATTGCTTACGCCGGGTCTGAATAAAGGCGTCAGCAAACAAGCCGTGCATGATCTGATAGGAAACATCCAGGCCAAACATTAAGATCTGGGTGGAGACTCCTTGCCCTATTCTATTTCCTTCATCCTGTTCTCTGCTATCATTGGGCAAGAGAATATTCATCCCCCAGTTTGAGGTATCCTGATCCTCACCGGTATTTGCAAACATGGCCCTTGACACAATAAACCACTTGGAGGAAGGTTGATATCTCAACCGGAAAATAGCCTCCTTAAAATTGGCTCCCAGAGGATGGGCCAGGGACTGATTATAGTGGCTGTAGTGGGCTATACCCTCATTGTGTGAATAGGTATATGGTCTGGTCAGATTGTACTCGGCCTGAAAATCCAGGTGGGAAACATCAAACATATCGATGTACTTCAAACCCATCTGCAGAGCATATTTGTTACCCCACCAGCCGTCACCGGAAGTGATTTCACTGAATCTCAGTTCATCCAAAATGAATTGCGAGTAGAGTGAGAGTCGATTCCATAAATTCCATTTGACATCCAGTCCCAGCAAAACATTGTCGGGGCTTCCCAGCGCTCCCTCTACGGTTCTGTAGAGAATAATTGGATTGAGATACTGAAGTTCGAATTGATCTTCTCGCGCAAATACTACCGTCTCGAAAAGACCGATGTCCAGATTCTTACCGACATGAAAATTCAGGTAGTGGGCAGCAAAGTACTTCTTGGGCAGGAGTTGATCACCAGGTATGTTGTCTGGTCTGAGTAATTCTCCAAAAACGCTCTGATAGTGAAACTTCCACACTCGGGCATTAAGTTTTAGATAGAAGTGATCGGTGGTAAAATCGGATAGGAAGAATGACCTTATCCCGTTTCCGATAAAATTCCTGCCATGACCCAATTCGATATTGACGTGTTTGGAAATTCTTGCCCCCACATAGGCATTAGCTAGCAAGAAGTCCACACCATTCGGGGTATCAAAGATTGAACTGGAGTAGGTTTTGTAGAATCCGGCACCTGGTACCGCATCAAATTTTCTGATGAATCCATTTACATAACCTGGATACTGCGCCTGGCTTTCCAGGATATCGGTGTGGAAATAGATGGCTTTATCAATTCCTCCCCGAATAGAAATACCCCGTTGATTTTCGAAAAGCATTTGATCAGACTCGCTCACTGCAGCCATACGAAAATTGAGCAGAGGATTTACTCTCAGGTAAAAATCTTTGGTATTGACTTCAAACAGATGAGCCGGTGTACGATAAAAGAATTTGAGAAACGGTTTTCTCGAAGTGGCATATTCAAATCTTCCGGTATCATCAGTCAGGGAATAAAACGTCCGGGTGGAATCCAGGTACTCTCGCTCTGACAATGAGGTATCCCGAGACTGCCATTCGTTGTTTTCATTAAGCAGCCACTGCATATCCTCAATGTCTCTGTCCGGTATGAATGAAAAAAGAGTATCGGTGGCAAATACGAGTTGCACCATATCCTTTCTCCAAACGGGTTTGACAGAAGTATGAAGACCAGAGGGAGTGTTGTACTTAATATCTAATCGATCCAACCAATGGTAGGGGAGGTCCGAGCGAGGCATGGCCGCACTCTGTGCCAGACTTGCATCAGAACATAACAGAGAAACATTAGCGATGAGAATGATTCTAAGTAGCGTCAATCCTCAAACTTTAAACGATAATAAATAATCCTGTACAGCTCCTTTGAAATTGGATTCATCCTCGCCAAAAGATACAAAAACAGGAAGGACAAACAGAGGCATCTCATGCTCCTTAATATAGGACAGGTGGCTACTCAATCGTACCGCATCCTTCTCGGTAGTTATGATGATTTTTTCCTCACCTTCCATCTGTTCAAATTCCTTTTGTACGTGGGCAATTTCATAGCGTGTAAAATTGTGATGATCCTCGTATTCTATAGCCTTTACCGAACTCAGCTGTGTTTCGAGGTGAGCCAGGAGAAAGTCCGTATTTGCTATGGCACTCAAAACCAGCGCATGCATATTTTTTGAAAACCTGATGGTGACCGAAGGGTAAAGTAAATGATAGGCCAGGCGATACTCATAGGTCGAAAAAAACAATTGTTGATATGGTTGGGGCTTGACTTTTTCAATAACCTCTTCCCTCATTTTTGCATCCAGAGAAGCAGGACACTTGGTAACTACGACCATATCTGCCCGTTTATATGCATTGCGCCATTCCCGTAATCTGCCCATGGGCAACAAATAATCACCCGTAAAGAGATCCTGGTAAGTTGTCAGCAAAATATTGAGCCCTGGTTTTACCGCCCGGTGTTGAAAAGCATCATCGAGGATCACAAGTTTTGTCTGAGGATGTTTGGCCATGATCCTGGGAATACCCAGAACACGGCTTTCGGAAACAAAAACCTGAACTTGTGGATATTTTCTTTTGTATTGTAACGGCTCATCCCCTACTTCCTCTACTGTATTGTGGACCCCTACGGAAAGAAAGCCCCTGGTCTTTCGCTTATATCCACGGCTCAGCACACCCACATCTATGTATTCACTAAGCCAGGTAACCAAATACTCTACATGGGGAGTCTTGCCGGCACCACCCACCGTGAGGTTGCCAATGCTGATCACCGGAATATTAAAAGATACCTCCTTGAGTAACCCAATGGAGTATAGTCCATTGCGTATAGCCACACCGGTACCATAAAGCAAGGCCAGTGGTGCCATCAGAATTCTAAACAGTAATTTTTGGATCATGCTCAGGCTGATTCCTTAAAAATCGAATGACCTATAGAGCACTCCAGGCACCTTTTTCGGTCACAATAATGTTTTTTCAACTCCAGCAGGGCCTGGGTATCAAATGCCGTTTCCGTGTTGAACCCCAGATCCTTAAACCTGGCAATAATACTGTTTTTCTCACCCGGAAGTGCCTCCAAAAAGTCGAGGGCACGTTCGGTAAATGTCCACTTCTGATGTACTCTTCCATAGAGGTAAAGTACAGGTACAATGGTATTTATGATGATGAGATCAATGGAGGATTTACCCAGTTTTTTATTTCGCTTAGCCGATTCCTGATCAAAGCGGTAGTGGTCTCTCCAATACCATGAAACCTGACTTTCAAACATGTTTCTGATCTCTGTTATCGATCGGGCGGCCAGGACGCGGCTAAACAAATGGGTAGTTTTATAGAGCAACACAGCCAGTTGAGCAATTCTGACAGTAGGAAAATTGACAGGCCTCATGCGCATAAACTTCCACTGCTGAGGTTGCAGTGGAGTTAGTTGATATTTTGTCCTTAAAAAAGTATAGTCCTGCTTCAGATCATTTGGGTATCTGTCTTCGAATGTTCCATCCAGGAACCCGGCTTGACCATAGAGCAGTGCTTCGAGCCGGTGTATCCGATCACGATGCCGAATCAGGATCTTACGGGGAGTACATGTAGCCAGAGCTTCAAAGGCATCAGCATTGACCTTAAACCCAAAACTTCTAAACATGAGCCGGTAAAATGCCTCCTCCCAATCGTGCCTGGTATCTTCAAGTATGCGCTCCAGCGTAGTGGCCCGGTTAAGAATTCTCTCCACCAGGATTCTCTGGTACCAAGACTTTAAGGCAATATCTGAAATCGGTCGTTCATTTTTCTCACAGGGAATCCAGCTTTCTGCCTCCATCAGGTCCTGGTAGGAAGTGATCAGACCGGGATCGATTCTTTCACCCAGCGCAAGACAGGCCAGAGGTTCACCATTGGGCAGTTCGATTTTCTCATCATCATCTAATACCACATGTAGAATTACATTTGCATAGGCATCATCGTGCTGATGTCCATGTCGCAGCCAATCACTTGACCTGACATGCATCTCCACATTCCCTACCCAAAGACGATCTCCAATCTTTACCCTGGCGAAGGTAAAGTCCGGTCCCGAGTCAAAATTATGTTTTCCGGGATCCAGGACCTGGATTGTCTCTTCGGAAGTAGTCGTGAGATCGGAGTGATCAAACCTTTTCAGCTTCCAAACATAGTAAAGAAGGTCTTCCTGAACGTCACTCGGATCAATTTGCATCGGCAGGACTTTTTGACTTGAATACTTTGAAAGAATAGGGGTATTTATTCTTTTCATCCGGTTGATGTGATTCGCAACTGTCAAGTTCCCAGAAGTCACTGTTCAATTCATCAAAAAATGCATCTCCACCTTCCACTTCCAGATCTATTTCGGTAATATAGATTTTGTCCAAAACAGGCAGGCTTTGCCGGTATATTTCTGCTCCACCGATAATAAAAACTTCTGACTCGCCTCCATCTTCTGCCACCTGTAGTGCTTCGTCCATTGTATGGGTGACGATGATTCCACTGGCGGCGTAAAACAAATCCCTGGTCAACACGATATTAACTCTGTTCTTCAACGGTTTCCCCAGTGATTCAAAGGTCTTTCTACCCATGATAATATGGTGATTCCTGGTAGTGTTCATGAAATACTTCATATCAGCCGGAAGATGCCAGGGCAAGTCATTGTTTTTGCCAATCACCCGATTTCGTGATACGGCCAGGATTGCAGATATCGTCATGGTGTTAAAATTACAAATCAGCCAGTAGATTGGCCTGGATCATCCGATCTTCGATCCAGGCTCTGCCGGGCTGGATCTCTCCAAGCAGATATTTTTCGATAATCAGACTTGCAATAGGTGCTGCATAGGTGCCACCCCATCCTCCATTTTCTACGTACACAGCCACGGCGATCCTGGGGTTTTCTCTGGGTGCAAAGGCATAAAAAACTGAATGGTCTTTTCCGTGAGGATTCTCGGAAGTACCCGTCTTTCCACAAACGCGAACACCGGGAATATTGGCCATTTGAGAAGTACCATTTGAAACAGACAGTTCCATACCATCGATCACCGGATCAAAATGCCGGTCATCGATTTGCACTCTCTTGGGAGTCAGAAACCTTCTCGGCAATGGAATCGAGGAGTCTTTAAATTGTTTGAGTAAATGTGGTCGATAGTAAAAGCCCCTGTTACCGATAATGGCTGCCAGGTTAGCCATCTGCAAAGTGGTCAGCTCTATCTCACCCTGTCCAATGGCATTGGATATGATGTATGTACTCCTCCAGTCACCCTTGTTTTCATACATATCATCATAAAAGTCACTATCAGGTATCAGGCCTGATTGTTCCTGGGGCAGATCAATTTGGAGTGGTGCACCCAGACCAAAATCAGCCAGGTGAGCAACCAGGTTGTTCAGGCCCGGTTCCGGATTTTCAAAACCCTCGATATTGACCAGGTCCTGATAGACCGTATAGAAAAAAGTGTTGCAGGACTCTTGAATGGCAGTGACCACATTTCTTCGACCAGCTCCGGCATGACATCCCCATCGAAACGTTTTGTAGTAGTAGGCACCACTACAGGTCACAAACCTTTGAGTTGTAAGGACGCCCTCCTGTAAGGCAATCAAAGACAAAACGGGCTTAAAAATGGACCCCGGAGGGTATCTTGCCATGAGTGATCGATTGAAGAACGGTTTTAGCGAATCTCTCTGTAGTTCGTTAAAGGTCTGCGCCCTATCCGAACTGGCACTCAGCAGATCCGGTGAATATGAAGGACTACTCACGATACTGAGTACCTCGCCCGTAGCCGGTTCCAGAGCTACCACACTACCTATTTTACCCTGCATGAGCTGTTCTGCATATGCCTGCAGATCTATATCTATAGACGATATCAAATCTGTCCCTGAGTGGGCTTTAGCATCTCTCTCACCTTCCAGGTAAGAGCCGACTTTACGACCAAAATTGTCCTTAAGCTGAAACTCCAGGCCCTTTTCTCCCCTCAAATCTTCCTCATAGCTGGCTTCGAGGCCGCTGACCCCATAATAATCCCTCTTCACATATTTCCCACCTGAAGCATCAATAACGTTTTGGTCAACTTCGCTGATGTAACCCAGTGCATGCGCTGCATACGGTTGCTCATAACCCCGTACACTGCGTACCCGGGTAGAAAAACCAGGATAGTCATGTAGCATTTCCTGCAGCTGTGCATAGGTTATAGCATCAATTTTTTCCAGAAATACGAATGGAACATTACGCGAAAAGCGCACATCGGTAAAATCTTTTCCGATATTTTTTTCAAAGGTCTCCCTGCTGATACCCAATGTTCTGCACAACCTGAGCGTATCCATATCCGGTTCAAGCAGGTTTGCCGTGACGTACAGGTCATAAATCGGCTTATTAAATACAATCAGCTTCCCATTGCGGTCATAGATCAGACCTCGGGAAGGGTAGATAATTTGTTTCTCAATAGTGGCTGTCTCGGCCTTAATCTGATAGGACTCATCCAGTAGTTGCATAAAACCCACCCGCAACAACATGACTATTCCTGCTACGATGACAATGCCCTTTACTATCAGACTCCTCGGTTCCACGCTATTTTTTTGGGTTAAAAATCAACACGTATAATATAATCATTACCATAGAAGCCAAGAAACTGGATATGGTTTTTAGAATAACCACAAAGATGCTCGAAAGTTGAAAGGCTTCCAGAGTAAAATAAGTAAACAGGTGGATAGTCAACAATATACTGGCATACCGGTAAAACCAATTGGTTCCAAGTTCATAGGGTGTGGGAGAAGTGTTCATCTTGTATCCACCCCGGGGCTCCATCCCCTTAAGAAGGAACGGTCTTACAAAGGAGGTCATAACCATTGCGGCCGCATGCAAACCCGGGGAATCGTAAAACATGTCCACACTAGTCCCCAGGAGAAAGCCCATAACCAACATCCAACTCTTGCCAACATCGATAGGCAGCAGTACGATAAACAAAGGGTAAATGAATATCTGGATATAATTAAACCCAAAGCCAGCCAGGGACAATTGTTGAAATACGAGAACCTGCAACAACAGGAGAATCAGAAAACGCCATACATGTCTGGTTATCTGATTCATAATCCTATTGCTCCAATTTTCTTTGCTCCTCCGAAAAAAGGTTTCTAATCACATATACGTACTGCAAACTTGCCATATCGGTGGACAGTCTTATATCAATATCATAAAAATTACTTCCATCGGTGAGATCAAAACCAGTGACCTCTCCCACATGGATTCCAGCTGGAAAAACAGCACTGAAACCACTGGTCACTACCTTATCCCCAATCCTCAGGTCAGCATGCTTGGGTACATCTCCCATTTTGGCCATACCGGGATTTCCTCCTTCCCAGAATAAGGTGCCAAAAAAATGATTGCGTTCGATCGCTACACTAATACGGCAATCCCGGTTAAGTATCGAAATCCCCCTGGCATATTTCTCATTAACATCTGTAAGTATGCCCACCACCCCTTTACCATCAATAACACCCTGACCAACTGACAATCCACGGTCAGATCCGGCATTGAGGGTGAAAAAGTTATCAAGCCCCGTGATTCGGTTATTAATGACTCTGGCTGGCAGTATTTCGTACTGATAATCGGAGGCCGTATCTTGCTTCAGGTGGACGGCACCCGATGATTGGAGCTGGTTATCAATAATATCTCGCCTCAAAAGTGCATTTTCCTCGGCCAACTCCCTCGACATGGAAGAAAGACCAAAGTACTGAGTCACGGAAGAGTAGTGATCATAGATCCAACCGGCAACATTATTGGAAGATTTGACAAAGATTTGCGACTGATGTGGGTTAAAGCGAACGATCAGGGTAAAACACAAAATCTCCAGGCAGATGAAAAGTATGACATACCCATATCTGAATAAGAAATATAAAAGATTTTGCATGTTGTGTGGATACTAAACAGCATTAAATCACACACTCTTACGATCGATCAGGAAAGAGTATTTATCCGTATTCCTAAGAGCAAGTCCTGTTCCCCGTACCACGGCACGAAGTGGGTCTTCGGCAACACTAACGGGAAGCCGGGTTTTTTCTGCCACCCTTTTTCTCAGGCCCCGCAACAAAGCCCCACCCCCGGTCAGGTACAACCCGGTTTTGTATATATCTGATGCCAGCTCAGGAGGGGTAACTTCCAGTGCCTTTAAAATGGCTTCTTCAATCTTGCTGATTGAATTGTCCAAGGCCTCGGCTATCTCCTGGTAGGTGATGGTTTCCTGACGTGGTATACCGGTCATGAGATCACGACCATTGATAGCAAATGGTTCGGGTGGATCTTCCAGGTCCGTAGAGGCAGAACCTACATTGATTTTCAGTATTTCAGCGGTTCGCTCACCGATCAACAGATTGTGGTTACGTCGCAGATGATCGATGATGTCCATGGTAAATTCGTCACCTGCGGTTCTTATCGACTGCTCGCAGACGATACCCGACAAGGCGATTACCGCAATTTCGGTGGTACCTCCTCCAATATCTATGATCATGTTTCCCACAGGTTCTTCCACATCCAGGCCAATACCCAGTGCGGCAGCCATCGGTTCATAGATCAGGTACGTCTCTTTGGAGTCAACGTGATCAGCCGAGTCAAAGACCGCTCTCTTTTCAACTTCTGTGATACCTGAAGGGATACAGATGACCATCTTCATATGGGTGAAGAAGCGTCTCTTTTGATCAATCATATTGATCATCCCCTCTATCATATTCTCAGCCGCCTGAAAATCGGCAATCACACCGTCCTTCAAAGGCCGGACGGTCTTAATATGTTCATGGGTTTTTTCGTGCATCTGCATCGCTCTGCTCCCAACCGCAATAGTCTCTCCTGTACGACGATCGATGGCCACAATAGAAGGCTCCTCTACCACTATCTCATCATCCTGAATGATGAGGGTATTGGCTGTACCCAGGTCAATTGCCAACTCTTGTGTGAAAAAATTAAAAAATCTCATTTCAAGCTTGTTATGGCCGTATCCCAGCAAAGGACATACCACCTTCGCAAAAGAAACTAAATTTATTTAATTGAAGAAAATTATATTGAAAGCGGACAAAGGTACGCTATGTGTATAAATTTTTGGTTATCAACCTATTCAATGGATAATCACGGTAGTAAGTCCTTCCTTGTTCAGATATCGGCACGCAAGATCCTGCAAGTCTGCGCTTGTGGTGTTAACAATCGCCTGCAGTATTTCACTGGTTTGGTCATATTTGCAGCCCATGAGAATATTCTTTCGGATGAGACTGAGTGTCCGTAAGGGCCCATCCATTCTGCTCAGGATATAACCACATATATAGTTTTTGACCATTTGAAGTTCTTCTTCCGGTATTAGCTGTGTCTGCAAGAGTTCTATTTCCCGGTCGATCTCGGTAAGACTATCCGGCACGTGTCTTCTATCTGTTTCGAGGCTGATACTGATGTACCCGTCATAACGCATGGTTTCCAGGCCGGCATGGATTCCATATGTATATCCCTTATCTTCCCGAATGTTTTTCATCAAGCGTGATCCGAAATAACCTCCTAGCAACGTGTTGAGTAACAGCATTCCCGGAAAGTCCTGATGATTGCTGTCAAATAACTTTCGTCCCACCCGGATGGCAGACTGTGATTTCTCGCAATCATGCTCAAAATATTGGGGCGAGTCTGAAATGGCCGGTAAATGGGGTTTTATCTGGGGTGATTGATGGTTCCATTTTCCCAAGTAATGGTCCAGATCAGCCATCAGGTTTGGATGAGGTTTACCGGCTACAAAAATCTTAAGCCTTTCAGGTGAAAAGGTTCGTGAATGATGCTTCTGCAGATCCCCCTGCGTAATATCTCCGTATAACTCCGGGGTGCTGTTGTATCCGTAGGGATGATCGCTGCCAAAATAGATCTCAGTCGCTTTGCGAAAGGCCATGATCTCGTTCTGAGCGAGATCCATTTTCAACCGTTGAATCGCTCTCCGGCAATACCAGGTAATTTCATCTTCGGGGAAAATGGGGTTCATGATTATGTCTGAAAGTATGGGGAGAATCGTCGGAAGGTGCCGGGTAAGACAATGTACCTGGATCACAATTTCATCAAAAGCAAAAGGAAAAGACAAAGTAGCTCCAACATGATCAATCTTTTCAGCAATCGTTTTGGAAGAGTACTGCAAGGTTCCTTCCTTGAGTAAGCCTGAGCAAACCCGCGAAGCCAGTTTCTTATGCTCAAAAGGTCTCCCTGCTTCTATGACAAAGTCTATTTTGACTATTTCCTGGTCTCCCGCCGTGACCAGATGTACAGGTATACCATTGGACAGGCACTCCTGATGGCAATCGGGAAAGGGTACCTCACTGATCTGGTGAAAGTGGGGCCGGTCAAAGTCAACAGGTCTTTTCAATACAGGGAGTTGAATATATTGGAATAATAGATATGCGAAGTTTAAAAAATGCAGGGGAATCGTTTATTTTTGCTAATAATTTTTTCACCCGTACTTTACCTTCGGTAATCACGTCCATATGAAATTTAGCATATCTTCTGCCGAGCTATCCGATAAAATTCAGTTGGCAAATGGAGCCATCGGTTCCAATATGGTAGTTCCGATCCTTGAAGACTATTTGTTTGTCATCGAAGGAAATACCATGACCATATCTGCCACTGACCTTGAGACCTCGATCACCACGGAGGTAGATGTCATTGCCGATCAAAATGGGGCTGTGGCTGTACCGGGAAAGATTCTCTTTGATACCCTCAAAGCTCTCCCCGAACAACCCATCACGGTAGAGGTCGATGATGAGCGATTTGGCATCGAGATTACCAGCTCTTATGGTAAATACAAGCTGAGTGGTGATAACCCGGAAGATTTTCCATCTATCCCTCAGGCTGATAATACTGAGTCGGTTACCCTTGGAGTGGATTTGCTGCGTGAAGCCATCAGCAAGACCATTTTTGCTACCAGCAACGACGAACTACGTCTGGCGATGACCGGGGTATATACTCAGATAGATTTTTCCAAGATTACTTTTGTGGCAACCGATGCTCATAAGCTGGTAAAGTATACTTTTTCGGGATTGAGCGGTGATGTAAATACAACCTTCATTATTCCGAAAAAATCCCTGACTTTATTAAAGAACGCCCTGCCGGAAAGCGGCGAAGTACAGATAGCATTCAACAAATCGAATGCCTTCTTCTCTTTCGATGGTCACAGCATTGTCTGTCGATTGGTAGATGCTCAGTATCCCAACTACAATGCCGTCATTCCGGTAGATAACCCCAACCGGATGACCGTGGTCCGCAGGGATTTGCTGAATTCCCTTAAACGAATCGCCATTTATGCCAATAAGACCACCAATCAGGTCATATTGAATATTGACGAAGGAAGTCTCACCATAGAGGCCCAGGATCTGGATTTCTCCAATGAAGCGGTCGAGCAACTGACCTGCCAATATGAGGGTGATCCCATTAATATCGGGTTTAATGCGAAGTTTCTCATGGAAATGCTCAATGTGCTGGATACTGATGAAGTAATTCTGGAGTTATCCACACCTAACAAAGCCGGTATTCTGCTGCCATCCGAGCAACCTGATGACGAAGATCTACTAATGCTGGTGATGCCCGTCATGCTGAGTCGCTGACCTGGCCTGATTGGAATACCATCTGACATGTTTACTTTTGCATCACACCCGCACTGTGGAGTAGACGTTCTCTTACCATAGTCCGGGTTAAATCATGTTTTCTTGTTATGAAGATTGGCCTTTTTTTTGGCTCTTTTAATCCGGTCCACAATGGTCATATGATTATTGCCAACCAGGTCCGTGAAAAGACTGATCTGGATGAAGTCTGGATGGTAGTTAGCCCGCATAATCCTCTGAAAAAGAAATCTACCCTGGCCAATGATTTCGATCGTCTGCACCTGGTCAATCTGGCTATCGGTGATAACCACAAATTGAGGGCTTCCAACGTTGAATTTAGTCTGCCCAAACCATCCTACACGATTGACACCCTAACCTATCTGGAAGAAAAACACCCGGAACATCAGTTTGCTCTGATCATGGGTGGAGATAATCTGCGTACCCTGCCCAAATGGAAAAATTACACACTGCTTCTTCAAAGGTATCACATCGTGGTCTATCAGCGTCCCGATTCACCCTTACCAGATATGCCCGGAGGT
>JAUILF010000456.1 GCA_030433135.1 Bacteroidia bacterium
CCGGATCATAACCATATTTCAGCCAGGCGGTCAAGACATCGTCAACAATCTTTTGCCAATCCTCCGCAACATTGTCTGGCACAAACCGCGAAGCTTTTAAAATTTGCCAGGCCCAATATCCCACTTCTGTAGTACTGGCATATTTATCCCACCGGTCTTTGGACGGACTGTTGCGAAGAAGCCCTGTTTCTGCCCCCCTGTGGTGATAGTTAAATGACACGATGGACTGAGCATCCTCCAGGTAAGAATCTTCTCCGGTCTTGGAGTATAAAAAAGATAAGGCATGAATCAGGACCGCGCCTGCCTCCAGAAAGGCATATTCACTCTCGCCATTGGCATGCCGGTTAAACTCACCGGTTTCATCAACCAGGTGGTTTTTAGCAGACTCCCGAAGATGTGTTTCAATTTGTTCCGGATACCATTCATGCAATAGTTCCCATGGGGGAATAATTGGTCGTATTTCATGCAAATCTCCACGCTCACTATTAAAATTGACCGGCCTCGGTGGATCGGAACTTCCAAATTTGACGGCTGTATCCTGTATAAGATCATAGTAGTAGTGATTTCCCCAAAGGATTATGCCTTCGGAGGTGGTACATCTGGCCAAATACTCACCGACATACTTTCGGGCTGCCTCCGAAAATGATTGATCGCCGGTTACATCCGTAAGGTATTTACATACGGACAGATCCGGCATATTCCAGTAAAGTGTAGCCCCACCCGGAGCGTCCACTGAACGGTCGAGATACACCCTGCATGGTATAGAATCGGGTCGTGTAAAATCAAAGGGATAATTGCCTGATTCAAGGTCCCAACTCGATACCCACATAGGAGTAGTATCCTTACCATAGCCATCGGTTCCGTTATGAATCATCCAGGAGTAGTGATCCAATACAAAAGGTTTCCAGTCTGTATCAACGTGGTCCAGTGCCATTGTGGCAACCAGAAAGGAGAGGGTAGCAACAATAAGTATTTTCATAATATCTGGTCCTGTTCTAAGATTTTGTTTTTGTGAGCCACAATCTGTTGGTCAAATCGTTTAACCATCTCCTGGTATTCCGGATTGCTGGCTTCATTACTAAGCTCCTGTGCATCCAACTTATAGTGGTATAATTCTGTGAATTCAACCTCATTGAGCGTAGAATCAGTATAGGTAACTATGTACCGGTAGTCGCCGTCAATAACGGTAAGGTTATAGTGACTGGATCCATAACTACCCAAACCTTCATAAATAAAATGTGATCGGACTTCTCCTTCCCGATCATTTAGAAGGGGTTTAAGGCTTTCTCCATGAACGATTTCAGGTACATTAATATCAGCCAGCTCCAGAAGCGTCGGCACAATATCAAGATTACTTACCAACGCCTTTGTCACTCCGGGCTTTATATCAGGACCTACTATAAAAAAAGGTACGTGAGTGCTCACCTGATAGGGAAGCACTTTGCTGGTAAATCCATGATCCCCCAACATCCAGCCATTGTCGCTCATAAAAACCAGATAGGTATTTTCCCACAGTTCAAGATCAGATATGGTTTCGAACAATTTCCCCAGAAATCCATCAAGCTCTGTGATGACAGAGTAGTAGTCCCGGGTATGCACCTGAATAGCATTTTCATCAGGATATCCATACACTTTTGCCTGCATCCTGTTTCGCACTTTTTGCAAGTAAGGTGGTTTTCCAGTAAGATCATCAAGACGGTTTTGAGGCACAGGCATTTCATCTACGTCATATAAAATCTTTGTATTTTCCTTTGCATCCCAAACAAGCTCTCCATTCATGTGGGGAGTCTGTGGGCAATGGAACAAAAAAAATGGCTTTCCGGATCTGGTTGCTTCCTGTAAAAAGGTAATGGATTGATCGACCCCATATTCATCAATGTGATTCGATGGATATAAAGTATCCCGTTCGGTAATTACCCGACGCCCGTAGTAGGTTCCATTACTGAAAAAATAATTGTAGAAATCAAACCCCAGTTTTTCCGGTCCGGGTTTAATATGCCATTTTCCACTAAGTCCTGTATAATATCCTTCCTCCTTCAGGTATTGGGACAAAACTTTTTCACCGGGCCGCAGTGTACTTCCTAGCCCTAACACTCCATTTTGACTTCCATATCTTCCGGTCAACAGAGCAGCCCTGCTCGGGCTACATAGTGAAAAGGCAACGTGTGCATTGGTAAATCTCAGTCCCCTTTGAGAAAGAGAATCCATATTTGGTGTCAAAATCACGGGATTCCCATTGACTCCGGCTCCCATAAATTGTTGGTCATCCGTATAAATAATAATGAAATTTGGTCTCCTTTCTTCGACAGATCTATCACATGAAGAAAATGCCAACACTATCAGAAAAAGTATTACCTGCTTCATTGATTGCTCATCTTGTTGAATTTTCTACCAAATTTTCTGGCTGCTTTATTGGACACTTTCGACTCAACTACGGTTAACACTGAATCCAGGCATTCGTCATCCATACTCACTTTATTTTCCAGGACCAATGTCATAAAGTGTTTAATTTCCTCCGGCGGCAACACGGACAATTGCCTGCAACATACACCCATAATCCCCTGGTTCAGCGCAGAATCTCTGGCCTGCAAATGCCTTATCATTTCAGCCAATAATGACGGAACGACATCTATGTCTTTTAATTTATCCACAAGTGCTTGCTGCCCAAAATAGCCGAGTCTTGAAAATTGCTTTTGAAAAAACAATTGAACATCCTCCTCAGCAAAACACGCAACAGGCATTTTATTTATCAAATACCTGGCAATATATCCACCCTCCCTTTCTATCAGCGTCATTATTTCTGAAGCATACATTTGAAAGTCCTCTTCATCAAAATAATCCGCTAAAAAATACCAGTCTGATTCATCTTCAGAGGTAACGATACCTTCAACCATCTGTCGATCAAAATGACTGGCAGTGTTTATTTTTACACTGTCTATTACATCCCCATGTGCAATGTGCCATAAAGTAAAACAGGAGTAGGCCGCACCAGGTACAATTTCATCTCTAATGGTTAAAATGGTCGCACCTGTGTATCCATCTACAGAATCATCACTCACTTTTTGAATAAGGTCTTCTTTTTCCATGTTGGCAAAAGCAGGGTCATCGTCCAGCAACACTTCGGTAAGTTTTCTATAATCTTCATCGCTAAAGGGATCATGCTCTTTCTTGGTCAATGGTTTTTCGGGTATAATTTCATAGTGTGTAAAATTTCCGGTTAAATCCCAGAAAAAATCCAATTCCACTTCGTAGCATTCTTCTTCTTCGCAGATAGGGGTATAAACTCTGGCCTGATAAGCTGTAAGTCTGTCATCACGGTCTCGTATTTCGTATACCGGAACCGGTATAGTGTCCTGCGTATAGAAAATAAAAGCCGGATCCTCTTGAGCATTTTTGCCAGAAAAATAAGCGACGCATGCAACCAAAAGAAGCGAAATCCACCGCATTTACATTAAATTATTTCTGTTCGGTTTGTATCAAGGTTCCACCCAGGTTGTAATTTTGAATATTTGGCAATGATGCATCACCTACCCCAACCTTCATTAATTCCTCCAGCTCTGCAAAGTGGTATTGGTAAATTTCTCTGGGAGTCGCTTTTTTCTTTTTGGCAATAGAAGCAGCCATTCCGAGCACTTCACCCATCATACCACAAGTCCGCATTAATCGGGTCGTACCCAGGGCGACATGCGACACACTGATATCCCGCCCTGCCATCATCAGGTTATTTACATTTTTGGAGTAAAGACATCGAAACGGAATCGGATAAGGGTAGATCTTGGTGTGTTTGGCAATAGACTTGAATTCAGCACCCGGAAAAAGGCTTGAATTTTCAGGGTCAGGATAATGCAGATCGATGGTCCAGGATGTAGGTGCGGTTCCATCGGGATAAACCCGCTGCTCGGTTAAATCCTGCTCTATTAATATGTAGTCTCCTACTAATCGTCTGGATTCTCGCTTACCTCCGATGTAAGCAACCCAGCGCAATGATTCATTGGATAATTTATCCTTGTATTTCGATCTGTTTTTCACGAAAGACCAATTGGAAAACACGACGAGCATGCCGTAGTCCCTTATATGTTCAAAGTCTTCGGTCATACTTTGCCCCATCCCGGTTTCCCAGTTCCAATCACCACGCGTGATCCCCTCGGCTTTCTCCTCGTTCCAGGGCAGTCCCCACTCGATATCCGGAAAAGAAACCTCGTGATCTTTGGTCTCAGAAAACCACTGCACAGATACACCCATGGTAAGGTTATCAGCTACTTCCGGTGCAGTAGGTTCACCAAATCTGTCCCGACTCTCCCTTCCTTCCATGTATTCTG
>JAUILF010000457.1 GCA_030433135.1 Bacteroidia bacterium
ATGGAAGCCCACGTAAATAGTATGGAGGGAGTCAAATATGATTTTCTACTACATATCCACTTCCCCGAACAGGAACCTATCGAACAAGATGGAACCTTCACCCAAAGTGGTTCCAGATATCGCCTGGAACTCCCCGCTATGGTGTCAATGGCCAATGGCAATAGCCAGTGGTTGATCAACCGAGACATGAAGGAGGTGCAGATACATGATTTCGAAGAGGATGACAAAAACAACATCATGAATCCTACCAACCTGCTATCCATCTATGACAACCCCAATTTTGACTACACACTGATTAACGACCATCAGATTGAATTTAAACCAACCGATAAGTATAGTGAGTATTCCAAAGCGCGGATGACCTTTGATACTTCGGATAAATCCATACAACGGGTAGAAGTATTCTCCAAGGATGGAACGCGGTATGACCTGGTTGTAAACAGCATGACGGCAGTGGCCAATCCTTCACCCGATGACTTCGAGTTTGACAAAGCCAAATATGAAGGGTATCACATTGAAGATCTTCGGATCAATTGACTCCCCGGAGTCATCTCACATCTGCTAGTGTTCGTTCTTTTCAGTTTTTCGCTACTGACGAACCTTCGGTTGTCAGCATTCACTCACACTCACACTAACACCCACACCCACACCTTCACCCACACCATACTTTATTCTAACTTTACTCTTCATTACCTTTGACATATGGGTATCAAGTCCGGATTAATCACCTTGTTTGCGCGAAGGGTCACCAAATCTTTAAGGAATGAATCTCACAGAGGCATCTTCTCACAAGATAAGACTCTTGAGAACCTGATTGGTCGTGCTAGAAACACAGCTTTTGGTAAGGACCACGGATTTGATGCAGTAAAGAATGCCGTAGACTATCGAAAAGCTGTTCCAATACGGGGCTATGAGCATTTCAGGCCATACATTGACAGAATTATAGAGGGGGAAAAGGATGTTCTATGGCCTGGCTTACCCAATTTTTTTGCTAAAACCAGTGGCACCACTTCGGGTACCAAATTTATCCCAATGACCCGGGAGAGCACCCCCCACCATGTCAATACAGCCCGTAACAGCGTCTTTAATTACATCGTAGAAACGGGAAACAATGACTTTCTCAATGGTAAAATGCTCTATTTATCAGGTTCTCCGGAACTAACTGAGACCAACGGCATCAAGACCGGAAGGTTGTCCGGGATCGTTAACCATCAGGTACCAAATTATCTGCAGGGTAACAAAATGCCTTCCTACAAGGTCAACTGCATATCGGAGTGGGAAAGAAAGGTAGAGGCTATCATCCATGAAACACATAAGCAGGATGTGAGGCTGATTGGAGGCATACCACCATGGGTTCAGATGTACTATGAAGGCCTTCTCGATTTTACGGGAAAATCAACGATAAAGGAAGTATTTCCCAACTTGTCGCTTTTTGTATACGGAGGAGTAAATTATGAGCCGTACCGAGCCACTCTGGAAGAGTTGGTGGGAGGTCAGATCGACAGTATTGAGACTTTCCCTGCATCTGAGGGCTTTTTCGCTTTTCAGGACCTTTTTCCTCACGAAGGGCTCTTGCTCAACTGCAATGCCGGAATGTACTTTGAATTTGTGCCTCTGGAAGAAATCGACAATGACCAACCGTCCAGGCTGTCACTTCTCGAAGTTGAGACAGGTAAGAATTATGCCTTGATCGTAAGCAGTAATGCGGGGCTTTGGTCATATAATATCGGAGATACCGTCGAATTTGTATCACTGGACCCTCCTCGGATCATCGTCAGTGGACGTATCAAACACTTTATATCGGCATTTGGAGAGCACGTAATTGGAAAAGAAGTAGAGCAGGCAATCATCACCGCGACAGAGTCCCTGAATCTGCAGATCAATGAGTTTACCGTAGCCCCACAAGTCAATCCCGACAAAGGACTACCCTACCATGAATGGTTTATAGAATTTTCATCTGTGCCGGACGATCTCGATAAAGTTGAGGCGATTCTGGATGAATCCATGCAAGATCAAAACATATACTACAAGGATCTTATTCAGGGTGCCATCCTCCGGAGAGCTCGCGTAACCCCGGTCAAACCACATACCTTCAGACATTATATGGACTCCATCGGCAAACTGGGTGGGCAAAACAAGCTTCCTCGTTTGTCCAATGACCGAAAAATTGCGGATCAGCTTATTCCCTACCGGGTGAGCATCTAATGATTACTGCTTATTTATTAATGTTTTACATAATTAATAAATACATATATCATAGTTATTCTCTATCTTATGGTACGTTAAACCCGGACTATGCATTAGACCTTTCTATTACGAGCCAAATATGCTGCAAATACGGGCACATAAGCACTTTTTGATTCTCACTCCCGCCTTTGGCGGGACAGGCTATGATGGTGACCATGGCCTACCCACCCGCTTTCGCGGTTCCCTCATTTCGAGCACTGTCGTACTCGACTCTGCGAGATCATTCGGTCATGAGTCAAAAAGCCCCTGGAGCCCCGTCTTTATTGCCTATTTGACTCTCATGACGAAACCCCAATGAATAATCCGGGTTAAATTGTAACTAAATCACTCTGGTTATGAAGGGTATTATTGGATTAGGTAAGTACATTTTTGCTATTCCTTTCCTGGTATTTGGGATCTTTCATTTTATGAATGCCGATGCTATGGCAGGTATGGCCCCGGGAGGTGTAATCATGGTTTATGTGTCTGGTTTGACGATGATACTGGCTGCAATCAGCATTTTCATTGGTAAACTGGACAAGTTGGCCTGTGTGTTACTGGCAGTCCAGCTCCTTCTCTACATTCTGTTCATCCATGCCCCGGGACTCAGTAATGAGGAATCCATGCAGATGAGTATGTCAGCATTACTGAAAGACCTGGCATTGTTGGGTGCCGCATTGATGTGTGCCTCCCTGGCAAAAGACAATTCAGTAATAGGCTAACTATGTGCTTTGCCTGCTGATGATTGAAAAGGCTGTACCTTGGTACAGCTTTTTTTGATATGAGATATTTTGTAAGGCTCGGGTACAATGGTCGTGAATTTGTGGGATGGCAAGTCCAGCCCAATGGCAGGTCGGTCCAGGGTGTTATACAGGATGCACTTCAACTAATCCTCCGTCATTCGATTGATCTGGTAGGTTGTGGCCGAACCGACTCTGGTGTGCACGCCTCCCTCTATTATGCTCATTTCGAAACTCATCATGAGCATCAACCTGATTGGGTTCACCGGCTGAATCAGATTCTGCCCGACCAAATTGCGATTTATGACATTTTTCCAGTGAAAAACGACCAGCATGCACGATACAGCGCCACCAGGAGAACGTACCGATACTACATATCAGACCACAAGGATCCTTTTCTCTTTAACCAGGAGTACTACTGCTATGACTTCAAATTTCTGGATACTTCAATAATGCAGCAGGCTGCTTCTCTACTATTGGACTATAACGCTTTTTTCCCCTTCTGTAAATCAAAATCCGACGTTAGCAATTATGCCTGTACACTATTCGAGAGTGACTGGAAAATCTCAGAGAACAGAATGGTTTTTACGATTTCTGCCAATCGCTTTCTCCGGGGGATGGTCAGATTGATCGTTGGAATGTGTCTACAGACAGGTCGAAAGAAAGTAACACTTGAGGATGTTCGTCGTGCACTAGACCAACAAGCCCCGCTGGAGAAAAGTCTCTCTGCTCCGGCTCATGGTTTGTTCCTCACCAACGTACACTATCCATTTGTGGAAAAAGGACCTTTTCAGGAAAGAACCTGATGATTCTCATATAGGGGAAATGCAGCCATAAAAGCATTCACCTCCTCCTTAACCTCTCGAATCCTGGCTACATTGTCAGTGTCCTCCAGAATGGTATTGATCCAGTCAAACACCTTCAGACAATCATCCTCCATCAATCCCCGAGAAGTAATAGCGGCAGTCCCAATGCGAATCCCGGAAGTAACAAATGGAGATTGATCATCGAAGGGCACCATATTCTTATTCACGGTGATGTCGGCTGCTACCAGAGCTTCCTCCGCCTGTTTGCCCGTCAGACCTTTTGAACGCAAGTCGATCAACATAAGATGATTGTCGGTACCTCCAGAGATCAGATGATATCCGTTCTTGACAAAAGCTGCAGCGAGGGTTTGAGCATTACTGATCACCTGCTTACCGTATTCTGTAAAGGATGGATCGAGTGCTTCACCGAAAGCAACAGCCTTGGCGGCAATCACATGCATCAGCGGACCACCCTGCATACCCGGAAATACCCCACTGTTTAAGATGGCTGACATCTTGATGGGATTTCCCTTGCGC
>JAUILF010000047.1 GCA_030433135.1 Bacteroidia bacterium
GCGAACGATCTCGATAGAGTCGAGTACGACAGTGCTCGAAGTGAGTGAACCGCGAAAGCGGGTGGGTTGGCCATAGTTAACCATTATGGTGAGAATCAAAAAGTGCTTATGTGCCCGTATTTGCAGCATATTTGGCTCGTAATAGAAAGACCTAATGCATAGTCCGGGTTCAATGTCCTATCTTCCCGGTTCAATCTCCGGAATATGCTAAGAATAACTATCGTAATTCTATGGGTCTGTATTTTAAGTGATGTATCCGCTCAAAGAGAAATCCACACTTTTTCAGATGATGGTGCCTGGTGTTGGTTTTCCGACCCCAGGGCCGTTCAGGAGGGTGATGTCATTATTTCGGGGTGGGTTAAGCGAGATGGCACGGTCGAGGCTGCCTCACTGGATTTGCAGCACCAAACCAGGAACTTTGCAACCCTCTATCCTGAACTGGAAGTGGATGACCATGACAATCCTGCATTTGCTATCCTGCCGGACAGCCGGATCCTGGCGATGTATACTTGGCATAGCTCGAAAAAGGGCATCATTCATCAGGTGACAGAAAAACCACTGGATGTGTCCACTTTTTCTGAACCGACCGTCATCCGGCCCGGAATAGACGAACTGCTACCCAAATTTCCTCGCGAAACCTATACCTATGCCAACCCGTTTTTACTGGCTGATGAAGGTGAAAAAGTATATTCATTCGGTCGTTGGATTGGCTACAAGCCCAATATGATTGAGTCTGATGATGACGGAGAATCGTGGCATTCACCAAGGGTGATCATCAGTCCGGAGGAGTTTGATCCGGGTAACCGGCCTTATGTTAAATATGCTTCGGACGGTAAGTCGCGAATAGACCTGGTTTTTACCGATGGCCATCCCAGAGTGGAACCACTCAATGCGGTCTATCATTGCTACTACGAGCATGGAGCATATTGGAGGTCAGATGGTAGCAAGATTTGCAGTCTGGATGAACTGCCTTTTGAGCCTGAGGAGGCTACTCCGGTATACCTGCCTGATAGCCTGAGTGGTCGAGCCTGGTTGGCAGACCTGGGTACCGATGCTGATGGAAATCTGGTTATTCTCTACACCCGACATCCTGAAGAAACCGATCATTACTACCACTATACATACTATGATACGAAACAAAATTCCTGGGTTGATCACCAAATTTGTAGAGCCGGTGGATGGTTTCCACAAACTCAGGAAGGAGAAACAGAGCGTGAGCCGCATTATCATGGTAATCTGACTTTACACCCATCCAGATTAAATACTATCTACCTGAGCCGTGAGATTGACGGCGTTTTTGAGATCGAAAAGCGAACCACCAACGACCGGGGTAAGACCTGGAAGATCGAATCCATTACGGAGAATTCTGAATATGATCAGGTGAGGCCCTATGTACCCAGAAATGCACCTCCACAGGGGAAAACGGCTGTTTTGTGGATGGAAAACCGAAAATATATCCACTACACTAACTACGATACTGCCATAAAATATGTCATTGAGGACATCGAGTAAACCCTATGAATCCAGGAAGTCATTTGATAGCAAGAAACCATTTTCTGAAACAATTGGCGCTGATGGCAGGTGGGGTATTGATCCCAGACTGGCGACATTTCTATCTGGTTTTGCAAGACAGTCCAGATCCGGCTCTGCTTTCTGAGTTTGGCTGTGGAAGAGCCACGGGTTATGCAGAAGCTAACAAGATCATAACATGGGAGGATAAAACCCACTTTAGCTGGCTGGATAGTGAAGGGGATACATTCTGGGTAAGAGTCAGGACCTATGATCATCTTTCGGGCCAATGGTCACCCACTTACACCGTAGACAGTGCACAGGATAACCACGGTGGACCTGCAATGACTATAGATAGTACCGGTACACTTCACATACTTTATTATCCGCATCATGAACCGATGAGATACAGATCTTCACTGCGACCTAATGATGTCTCTGACTGGAGCGAGATAGATACTATAAGTGATAGAGCGACTTACCCATCATTAGTATGTGCACCTGATGACAGCCTTTGGGCCAGCTTTCGAATATCCTATGATGACAAACCCTGGGAAGTCGAGTTGTGGACCAGGAAAAAGGGTGGTACCTGGTCACTGGTGGGAACTGTATTAAAGGCCCGGTATCCAGGATACGCACATTTTCAGGAGTCACTTGCCTGGAGTTCGGATGGCACCTTACATCTTTGCTGTAGAATTCATGAAAAGTCAGACCAGGATGCCTATGGAAGAATACAGACGGTTGGTTATCTGAAGAGTATGGATCAGGGCAGAAGCTGGACGACATGGATGGGAGAGAAAGTCAATTTACCAGTTACTGCAGAAGGTCTGGATCCTATGATCGCTGGAGGTTTGGATGTGGGAAGGGTTTTACGAGCCGGTGGAATGGCCGTTTTGCCCGATGGCAAACCGGTACTGTTGTATAGTGAAGAAGTGGGAGAAACCGCCAGGACATTCATTGCTACACCATCAGATTATGGGCAATGGAATCACATCTTGCTTAATCACTATCTGCCACCTGGCTACACTGATTGGTCCCTCATCACACCTGGTGCCATTTGTATCAATCATGAGGGCAAACTATATATTACGGCTCAAGTGGTGCATGTGGAGCATGGTAAATCTTCATGGGGCCATCCTTCTTCCGAAGTTATTCAGATCGTGACCTCCGATTTTATACAATTTACATCTCGCATTCTGAGTGAGGTAGATGCCTCTACACCAAACTGGCTTCCGAGTATCGAGCGGCAAACAGGGCACAATCAAATTGAAGGTGCACCCTGGACAACTTTCACTTCAGGAACAAAAGGTAGTAACAACAGCGATATTCTTAGCAACGAGGTCTATGCGGTCAGATGATCTGATCTATGACCTTGTCTACTATACCATACTCCACGGACTCGTTAGCATCCATCCAGTAGTCACGATTGAAGTCTTTCATGATTTTGTCTACGGAGTGTCCACAATTGTCAGCAAGAATCTTAGCACCGATCTTTTTGATTTTTTCCATTTCCTCCATCTGAATCTCAATATCAGCCAGTTTACCCTGGGCACCACCACTTGGTTGGTGAATCATAACCCTTCCGTGATTAAGTACAAATCGTCGACCCTTGGCTCCAGCTGAGAGCAGAATGGAACCCATAGAAGCCGCGAGTCCACTACATATAGTAGAAATGGGGCTGGATACGCTTAACATAGTGTCGTAAATGGAAAATCCGGAAGTAACATAACCACCGGGAGAATTGATGATCAGTTGTATCTCTTTACCAGGATCCATCAACTCCAGATATAGAATCCGCTCTACTACATGTTTAGCAGAATCATCATCTACCTGGCCCCATAAAAAAATCTTTCTTTCGTGCAGGATCTTTGAATCTATCGTATCCTGAAGTTTCAGGTTGTTGTCCATGTCAGATCTGTTAATTCTTGTGATCGGTCCTCACGACCGTATCAGGTATTAAAAAAGCGGCACTAAAAGTAATTCTTTTCTCTATATACTGTGCTTGAAATTGGTTACTCGATCTGAATACCTCTGATGAGCTCTTCATAGTCTTCCATAGTGCGGTTATTGACTATGATGCTGATGGTCTTGTCTTGGGATGTTATCAGGTATTGAGTCGTAAACCTGGAGTGATCATTTACTTTAAGGAAGTACTTCAGTTTGATGGCCCGGGCTCTATTGTTTTCAATGTAGGCACTTTCAATCTCATTGAATGATACACCGAGGGGTTCCCATTCCTTTTGAAACCTGTGTTCAAAGGAGTTGATGAATTGCCGTGCCAGGGATTCGTTCATTGGGAAATATGGAGATTCCTGAACCCAAATAGAGTTTTCCAGGTCAGTGGAATCCACGTATATCACAGTGGATGTACTGTCATCCTGGAGTATCTTCATCATATGTATAACCTTGTCCTTAATGCCTGAAGGGATATCACTGCTTTGCCATAATTCAATCAGTTCCTGCACAGTTCCATGACGATATTGGGCTGGAATAGCCATGTGGGCGCCAACAGATTTGAACTCAACACTCTTGAGGTCAAAGGGAAGTGGTGGAGCTTCCTCTACCGAGCAACTATAGAGCAAACAGAAACATGAAAGAAACATTATGGCAGTCTTCATGGGCTTTTAAAGTCATGATGAACAGGAATATACAAGGTAGTATTATTCTGTCTTGTTGAATACACTCCTAGCATTTTCGGCAATCGATAACTGTAAGCAAGAGTTTTCAGTACTTAATCTAATCCATGTAATCCATAATCTTAAAATATTTCTCGGGAAATCCGGTCAGGTTTCTTTCAGCCATGGCTGGGGCCATAGAAGCATTGTTGCTGTATGACCCATCGCGGTATATAAGTTGCCGATAGGATCCGTTGCTCCAGACATACAGGTCTTTCCATGAGCCTGGCTTCTGCTCACTAGCCAGGTTGGTGGTGGTGAAAAGGGGCAATTTGGTCACCGAAGTCTGAGAAAGAACCTCGCCTTCATCATTCATGACGAATAGAGTGCATCCACCTGTTCCGCAAACCATGGGATCCAACAGGTACAACAGGAACTCCCTGGTTTCATAGGAATGGTCCAGATCGATTTCACGTTCCAGAAACCTCACCTTCTGCAACTCTTGTTTGGTGAAACCGAAACCTTCCAGGTATATCAATTCCAGCAGTCTGGTACGGTCAGTGGTATTGATTTGATGATGCAAAACCTGTCCTTCAAATTCTCGGTAGAGTGATTCGTATTCATCACAAGTGATCCTCGGTAAGATGGCAGGTTCTCCTCGTGGATCCTGAAAATCAAGCTCAATCCCATCGTCAAAAAGAGACCATTCAGATTCCTGATGATAGATCACTCCCTCTGCCAACTGACGCTGATTAATCTGAACTCGTTGATCTGTGGCATGCCAGGTTCCGATCAGCGATGCACGGGAACCATCGATGCCGAAGGGAGCAGAAATACTTACTCCATGCAGATGGTCGAATTTGTCCTTCTCAAAACGCAGGAAATGATAGTTTGATTCACCGGCTGCGTTCATCGCCGGTGTCTTGCTGGCAAAACAGTATGTTTCAACCGGTTCCCGACTAAATCGCACGGGAATATTCATTGATTTGTCTCTGTTATCACCTTCAGAGGTAATGACTTTGTTTTCCAATACCAGGGTACCACTCCTGGCATCACCCGGATCAAATTCCAGGGTTGCGATATATTGGGCTGCTTCGGAGGTCATCCAGTTGCCATCTTTGGAGCTCATTATTGCACTGGTCAACTCCTTTCCTTCCTGATTCAATAGTTTCATTACTCCCAATTCTCCTTCATGACCTAACCAGGCTCCCTGAGAATTGACAGTAATGGTAATTGGAGAATAAATAATTTGATGTTTCAGGATATTCACCGATGGAACTACTGATGAATCCGACAGCCTAACCATCTCGTAAGGACCTGTATCTTCCACCGGGGAATGAGCATTGGTCGAATTACATCCACTGGATAATATGGTTAAGACACTAAAAATCATTAATAGGAACATAATCTCAAATTTTGAAGTATGTCAATGATCCCCCGAGGTATTATTTGCAGCATATTTGGCTCGTAATAGAAAGGCCTAATGCATAGTCCGGGTTTATCATATCTAACCGACAGTTGCCCTGTAAGATCACAATAACGGTTCAAAATGAGAATTTGCCCGCAGCTTTTGAGTATTCGCATTAGTGGATGCTCGCACCATCAATTCCAAACAGATCAATTGTACCAAACTGCGTAGCGCTTCCGACGTAATTCCACGGCTAGCTGTTCTTCCATCCGCAGAGCCTCTTTTCGACTCATCGGTTTCAGGTGTTCGTATAGGCTGGGCCGCAGGTACATTCCGTACTTTTCGACAATGTTTGAGGCGATTTTGTGACCTTTTCGGCTCCTGTATCCAGTCTTGTGCTGCTGAAACCTTTCCTGTGGTGTCTTACTGGTCATACCGACATAAAGGCATTCAAGTACCCCATTGTACTGAGGGTTGGCCTTGCGAAACCGGGCATTTTCGGTAAACACTCTTTTGGACAATTCCACAACATATACCTGGTAATCAACACGAGCCATACAGACTAAAGTTACATAACCCAATTATGTTTAGGAATTTAAAATCTCCTATATTCAGAATAGAAAATGCATTCCAGGTGTCAGCGGAAATTACCATATTGGGCGCGGGTATTGGTGGATTGACTGCTGCTATCTGCCTATTCAGATCCGGTTTAAGGTAAAGGTATTTGAGTCAGAAATCAGGTCTCTGGCAAGGGAAAAGAAGGCCCCTTCCGACGATGCTGTCAGCACTACGCACGGCAGTGGACCACAGTATGAACTCAGAACTAGTGGACAGAAGCAAACACCTGACAGTCAAAATTCCACAAAGGGTGAATATAAACAAGATACAGATAAAGATGTCCATATACCAGACCCACTATTTATGGCCAAGAGCCTATAATTATTTGTGGTTAATGTACTTAAGTGCTTTAATGGTCAATTTTTCCTGTACCATGGAGACGAAGGAACCACTTCCCCCCAAACCAAATATCCTTTTAATCATGTCGGATGACCTTGGTTGGTATGATACGGGGTTTAATGGCAATCGGGAGATCAAGACTCCCAACATGGATTTATTGGCATCCCAGGGTGTGGTTTTTGACCGATTTTATTCAGCCTCAGCTGTTTGCTCACCCACGAGAGCCAGTTCGATCACTGGCAGGAACCCACTTCGAATGAATATTCCCTATGCCAACCGGGGGCATTTGCGGATAGAAGAAATTACACTTCCGGAAATACTAAAGGAGATCGGTTATACTACCGGCCATTACGGTAAATGGCATTTAGGTACATTGACTCAAAACGTCACAGATGCGAACCGAGGAGGTAGGGAAGAATTTGATCAGGAATATTCCATTCCAACCCAGCATGGCTATGATGAATATTTCTGTACTGAATCAAAAGTGCCGACCTACGATCCGATGGTATTTCCAAAAAATTTTATGGATGGTGAAAGCAAGCGTTTTGGTTGGCGGTCCGTCAGCATAAAGGACTCTACTGAAAATTATGCTACTGCATATTGGGTAGGCAGAAACCAGAGAGAATCCAATAACCTGCAAGGGGATGATTCACGCGTAATTATGGATCGGGTTATTCCCTTTATTGAGAACGCAGTTAATAGCAATAAACCATTTTTTTCCACTGTTTGGTTTCATACTCCCCATTTACCGGTTGTTAGCGACAGCCTTCACAGAAGCTTCTATAGGGGCATGGATTTACAGGAACAAATATATTTCGGAACAATCACTGCAATGGATGAGCAGATTGGAAGGTTGTGGGATAAAATAAATGAGGTTGGGGCAGCAGAGAATACCCTCATATTTTTCTGCAGTGATAACGGGCCTGAGGTGCAAACACCTGGATCGGCAGGTGTATTCAGAGAACGTAAAAGAAGTTTGTATGAAGGTGGCGTCAGAGTGCCCGCGTTCGCTATCTGGAAAAATAATTTTGACATGGGTAAGAGAATTGATTTTCCGGCAGTTACCAGTGACTATTTACCCACCATACTTGATATTTTGAAATTTGAATATCCTGATGAGCGGCCAATAGATGGGGTCAGCCTTGTGCCGGCTCTTGAGGGACGAGAAAGCAGTAGGGATGAACCGATTGGATTTATTTGTGATCCGAAGATTTCCTGGGTAACAGATCGGTACAAATTGATTGCAGATAGTGATGATGAGAATTATGAATTGTATGATTTATTGAAGGACAAATCGGAGACCCACAACATCCTGGCAAGTAATCCGGAAATTGCAGAAAAAATTAAGGGCGATCTGTCAGAATGGCTTCATTCGGTTGAGGCAAGTAAAAGGGGAATCGATTATGAAGATGCAAGCAGGTGAGGAAGCAATGCTGTATCTGCCGAAGTGGAGTATTCTGCCATAGAAATTCAGCCTCCCCTAATAATGAGTTCAGAAAAAAAGTCCGGCATCTCACTGCCGCTGCAAGGGATCGTTCATGGCATCGGTTGTAATCCCTCCCAACGTACTTTCCAGGTGCCATCTTGGGGAAACCCGGGGTTCTCTCCACTCAGTTCATCCGTACCCGCACACATCATAGCCACGGCAGCCAGTGTAGCGCCGTTACCTGGTAGATAGATGGTCAATCTCGAACTCTGATAATTATGACCATTGGGCAGGTAGGTATTGGTAATGATGTCCCTTAGTAATCCCCGCAGGGCGAGATCCGGCTCTCCCAATCGCGTGGCAGTCATGGCAACCAGGGGAAAATCCCAACCCCAGGTATGACTCCAGTCCCAAACTTCTTCGACCACATCAAAAGTTCGTTGCATCGTAGCCAGGTTCACATAGTCTCCAGCCGGCAGAGTGCTTAAGGCAGCCAATACTGCCGGATGATCGATCTTAACCTGACTTGACTCCGAATAGCAGTCGGGAATACTTTCTGCTGAGAGGTATACACCGTCTTTCTCCGGAAGGGGCGAAAGTTTGTTCAGCACCTTATTCCAATCGAGGTCGCGTTCCATGTCCAGTCTTTCCTTCCACTCCTGGGCTATGCCAAGGGCCCAATTCCAATAGGCCAACTCGTAAGGAGGGTTAAACGTTTCCACCGGGTCAAAACACTCCTGTGCCGGTATGACCCCTTTGCCCAGTTGGTAACGATCTCTTGCCGCATCATAGGTTGGAAATGATGCCATGAAGTCGGCTGTGAGAAATACCAGGTCTTTCCATTTTTGCAGAACATCCTCATCTTGTTCATGACGGTACAGAAGCTCTGCCATGTAGATCAGGTGTGGTTGTTGCCAGATCAGAAATGCTCCGACAGAGGATGGGACCTCACTGCCATCGATATCGGTCATTTTTTGCCATCGGACCCCCTCAAATCCCTGACGACGGGCGATTTGCCGGGCCGTTTCAGCGGCTGAAAAATACCAATCCAAACTCTTTTCCATGAGTTCCGGTCTGCCCCAGAGTGCATAGTGGGCCGCATGCCACCAATGCATTTCCAGGTGGGATTTTCCATACCAGCTGTTGTAGGTAAGACCCGTTTCCTGGGGAGGCTGACTACCCGCACATTGCACCCTGGTCAGATACTGTGACAGGATAACCCTTCGCTCCAATTCATGGGCACGTGGATCGGTGCTGCCAGCAAAATCAACCGCTCCCCCGGAATTCCAAAAGTTCTTCCAACCCTGTTCGCTGCTCTCCCGGATTTCGCCTAAGGTCACTGGGGATGTACCCTCCCGGGACGAAAATTTGGCAGTAAATACAAACGACTCCTTTCCCCCCGGATCCAATACAAAGTAGTGATCTCCTGTTTTTGCAATGCTTCCTGCCTCATCCCAGCTAGCATCTAAGTAGTAGCTGGTGGTGTCCAGTCTATGGACGATGCGGCAATCAGTAGATCCCCGATCCAGGATCTGTGTATGATGCCGGTCGTGATTCGTATAGTTGACACCGTGATCCAGGAATTGATCGGTGGGGTAGGGGAAGCGAAAGAATATCTTCAATCGATCCTGGCTCAACAAGGGAGAACTTATACTGGCTCCGACAGCGTCCTCCGTCATACTGCCATAGGTGATTACTTCCACCGCTACACCTTCCACGGTAAACCGGCTCACTATTTTGCCGGTCCACATATTCAGAGTCTGATCGATATTCCTGATATCATTGGGGGTTGCCCGTGATCCGTCACTTAGCATGATTTCCAGACCGATATTCCCCATCTGTAACCGATGTTGATTGATCCTGAAGTAGTTCGAAGCCCCCTGGTTTCGTTCCGGTTCTTTTCGCTGCACCATGTAGGTGATCTCTTTCCCTTCAAGCTCATATTCCCTGAGCGATTCCTCTTCCCGGTAGTTCTCCGTATTGGGAAAGCTGTGCCATGCCCATTCAGCCTGGGTGCCCAGGGATACTCCCCGGGCATAATGTTCGGGAAAGGTCTGCAAGCCGGTAGCATCGACGGTAAACGCAAAGGCACCGTTGCCTACTGTCAAAGAAGACATAGTATCCATCTGATTGATCTTGACCGAATGTCTTCGCACGACGGATTCGCGATCTATTTTAGCAGGGTCTGGCTGAACCAGTGTCCATAACAAAGTCCAAATAAGTACAAAAGAGAACATAGACAGTATTTTGCAACAGCAAGATAAGAAATGGGAGTTTGCCTGCTGGGAGTCGAGCATTGACTATATTGGCTGTAGATGGAAACACTTCTAAAGGAAGTTCGTAGCTGTACCCATTGTGCAGAACACCTGCCTGCAGGTTGCCGTCCGATTGTTTCTTTTAGTAAGCAAAGTAGCATTGTCATTATCGGACAGGCCCCCGGGAGTAAGGTGCATGCATCGGGAATACCCTGGAAGGATAAGAGTGGCGATAGACTGAGGGATTGGCTGGGTGTCAGCGAAAGTCAGTTCTATGACCCCTCTCTTTTTGCGATCATTCCGATGGGTTTTTGCTATCCCGGTAAAGGGAAGCAGGGTGATCTGCCACCGCGACCCGAATGTGCACCCCTGTGGCATGATCGTATCCTGGAACAATTACAGGAGGTGAGACTCACGCTGATTATTGGTCAGTATGCTCAATCTTATTATTTAGGTGAAAGACGCGAGCGAAATCTAACCGCGACCGTAAGGAACTTTCGAAAGTATCTGCCTGAACACTTGCCCTTACCTCATCCATCCCCCCGGAATAATATCTGGATGCGCAAAAACCCCTGGTTTGAGGAGGAGGTGCTTCCCGAACTAAGAAAGAGAACAACGGCAATGATATCCTAGCCACAGTCCATCCACTAAGGTCATATGGAAAGTCGACAACAAGTAACCAAAGGGTTTGTCTGTTTTGGTTTTTGGTGTTCTGATCTACTGTGTCCTTCCAACAACCGATAGCCGGCGACCGGCAACCGCGTTATAGTTCCGCGATAGTATTCACCATAATGTGTTCATGTTGGAAAATCCCGTCCTGAAATTGCAGACCCAGACCGGGCAAATCAGGGGGCTGGACATGCCCTTCGATTACCTGAGGGGTATTTTTGAAGAAGAAGGGATAGCGGTCGTGCCAGTTGGGGTACACACTTTCTACGAAAAATAGGTTAGTTATGGCAGCAGCTAATTGCACAGAAGCATACCACAGAATGGGCCCTCCTGCTGTGTGCATCATGGTGGGGATATAGTGGGTGTTGGCCATATCGGATATTTTTTTCCCTTCGGAAATGCCGCCACACCAGGTCAGATCGTACATGGCTACATCTGTACATCTTTCTTGCAACATTTCCCTGAATTGAAAACGGGTGGCAGATCGTTCACTGTTGACGATGGGTATGATAGTCTCATTGGCCAGTGTCTTGTAAGCTTCCATATTGTCCTGCAAAAGCATATCCTCCAGAAACAGGATGTCGAATGGTTCGAGAGCATGGGCAATGCGGACTGCACTGGGTACGTTCCACAGACTGTGGAACTCACAACCGATTTCCAGATCATAACCTACGGTGTCCCTGATGGTCTTGATCCATTCCAGGCAGGCATCGATATCGTTGTGTGAAATATACTCTCCGTTGTTCTTCCAGCCCACCGAGTCGAACGGACAATATTTTATAGCGCCTATCCCTTGTTCAACCAGAAAGGAGGCAATCTTGTCCAAATCCTCTTCCAACATCCATCCATTGATGTTACGTGCATTCGTGTAGGTATTGTACACCCTGATTCTCTTATCCAGGGATCCTCCCAATAGCTGGTACAATGGCATATTGGCAGCCTGTCCCATGATATCCCACAGGGCAATATCGATAGCTGATAGGGCACGAATTTCCGCTCCACCCGTGGTATGAAAGGCATTCTGTTTGAATATCCGGTTCCAGATATGTTCTATTTCCAGGGGGTTGCTTCCCAGTAGTTTGCCCGCCCAGCTGTGCCACTCCAGGTCCTTGATGACAGCTTCGTTGGCTTCATTAAAGGGATAGGTTTCACCAGTACCGATGATTCCCCGGTCTGTGTGGATGCGTATCCACATCCATTGAATGCCTCTGCCAGTCACCTGGAGTTTCTGGTCAAATCGGACTGTCTCAACTTTGGTGATCTTCAGTGGCTCGACATTACTTAAATGGTCTCTTAACTCGCTGTTAAGCTTGTGGTAGGGCAGTAGTAGTGAAAGTCCGGAAAGGCCGATATTTTTTAGTAGATCTCTTCTTGAAGTCATATGGCAAACGCTTAAGTCGATGACTGCATTCGTCTCAAGTTAGTCAATTATCGATCAGATCATTGCTTTAGTTTGTTGGTCTTGTACCACAATGGATTGTCAGGACCTGGTCAGTTTCCTCTTATATTTTGGGCACCTCTGTTAAAACCTCCAGGAAAAATAGTCTGCTTGTCGTGGATGGGTTTCCTCTGTCAAGTGTAAATAGAAGTCCCCTTTTGTCATTAATCAGATGCAATTTAGGCGGGATTTTGTTTTGGATTGCTTCTCAGGCATAGGTGTCTCATGTTTAACTTCCCGGAAGATCGTACTTTCGCATTCTTAAATATAGAAATCCTCGTTTATGAATTTGGATAGAATAAAATGGTTGGTGTTTTTCCCTGTTATAGGTCTGTTTTGGGCTTCTTGTCAAACACCATCCGTCCCAATGGACCTTACTGAAGCCAATGTTATTCCTCTACCCACATCCGTGGAAGCTACCGGAAGTTCCTTTGAGCTGATGGCAGAAAGCCATATCGTGATTTCGGATGGATCACTTCAGAGTACGGCAGAGATCCTGCAGGGAATTCTCAAACCATCCACCGGGTATTCTTTAGAGGTCGTTACCGGCATTCCTTCTGATGGTGACATTTATTTGGTGTTGGAACAAGGAGATGCAGAGGCCTATACGATAAGCATCAATGAGGATCAGGTTGCCATAAAGGGCGATGCACCAGGTATTTTCTGGGGTGTGCAGACCATGCGACAATTGTTGCCTCCACAGATCGAAGCCAGGACTGTGCAGCCAGGACCATGGCGAATTGCCACCGGAACTATTACCGATAAGCCCACTTATACTTACAGGGGATCCATGCTGGATGTAGCCCGGCACTTTTTTGGTGTGGATGATGTCAAGCGCTATATCGATCTCATTTCCATGTACAAACTGAATTACCTCCACCTGGGCTTGTCCAACGACCAGGGGTGGCGGATCGAGATCAAGTCATGGCCCCGGCTGGCTACCCACGGTGGGAGTACCGAAGTGGGTGGAGGAGAAGGAGGCTACTACACCCAGGAAGATTACGTGGAGTTGGTTGATTACGCGGCAGATCGCTTTGTGACTATGGTACCCGAAATTGACATGCCCGGCCACACCAATGCAGCCCTTGCATCATATGCCGAGCTGAATTGCGATGGAAAGGCCAGAGATCTGTACACCGGAATTGAAGTTGGTTTTAGTACCCTTTGTACTGATAAAGAAGTTACCTATCGCTTTGTGGATGATGTAATCCGGGAACTGTCATTGATCACTCCCGGACCCTATATCCATATTGGTGGTGACGAGTCACACGCGACTCCAATAGATAAATACATTCCCTTTGTCAACAGGGTTCAACAGATTGTGACATCCTATAACAAGAAAGTGTTGGGATGGGATGAGATTGCCAATGCTGATCTGGTAAAGGATGCCGTAGTCCAATATTGGGACAGAGCGGATAATGCGCTCAAAGGAGTGGAACAGGGAGCCAAAGTTCTGATGTCTCCGGCTTCCAGGACCTATTTGGATATGCAGTACGATTCTACCAGTCCATTGGGATTGCATTGGGCAGGGTATATTGAAGTAGATACATCCTATATCTGGGATCCGGCATCCATGGTGGAAGCGCTGGATCAGGACGACATCCTGGGCATAGAAACACCCCTATGGACTGAAACGATCGAAACCATGGACGACATCGAGTATATGGTTTTTCCCCGGATGCCGGGTATTGCCGAGATTGGCTGGACTCCTTCGGATCAGCGTGACTGGGAAGAATATAAGGTCAGGTTAGGTAAGCAAAAGGAACGTTTTCAGATCATGGAAATCAACTTCTATGAGTCAGCCACTGTGCCCTGGGAGGGAATCGAGAAAGTGAAGGGGTGAATTTGAGTGTGGGTGTGGGTGTGGGTGTGGGTGTGAAAAAGGTTGTTACTTTTTGATTATCAGTGTATTAAAATATCAAAATTAGTTTCCCCCGCTGGCGGAGCTTGCCACGCCACGGCGTGGGGATTAAGGGGGTGGTTGGTGGTGACTGCCAGGATATCGGGTTGAAGTTGCAAACTTCAAACAGCGATATGGTTACTGTATCAAAGGTAGTACTTGGATCTTTGACTCAATAATGTTTTTTAGCTCCATATACCTTTGGTCGCAAACTTCATTTTCAAAAATTATCAGCACTTCTTTCGTATTTCGATTTTTGAATGAAAAAAAATTAGGATTGCTTATCTGACAATATTCATGTATTTCAGACCATTGTGCTTTTTTGTATTCAATACCCTCCTCAATAAAGCAAAAGTATCTACCTGCATAGATGTTTATGTTTCTACCATTCGATAAAAGATATTCTCTTGTCTTTCTTACTTCAACCCGGGCACTTCTTAGGGAAATCAATAGGTCAATCGCTATGATTGAAATGAGTACACTGAGAAATGCAAGAAATATAAGATGGTTTAATAACAAAGTACTTAAGGCAAATAAAATCAAGACCAATGTCAGACTCCTCCTCTGCATGAAGATTCTTGCCTTTAACTTCAATACCCAGAGTTTGAGTGATGCAACAAAATAGTGCCTGGGATCATGTCTCAGAGTAAATATTGCTCCATCTTCATAGGTCATAATATGGGAGTATAAGATTATTGCAATATCTCCTGGATGGAATAAAATTTGTCTTTCGGCATGCCAAAATTATAGTCTTGATAGAGGTCTGAGTCTGCTTTTGGAATCTCGATTTCAGGTATCTTCCTGGGGTTATTCAAGTCGTAGAAGAGCTTGATTTTCAATCCAGCCGTATTGGGATAAAATAGAATATCTGATTGTAATTTGCCATATGTAGTCACATGGTCATTATCTTGCATGAGGTTTTCTGTCATTTCTATGAAAGCTGTTGCCTCAATATTTATCCATACCAACCAGACAAGAGTATGTTCGGCGCTTTTGATAGTAAGTGATCCTTTGCAAAGGATGATTTTTTCGTCGCAGAGATAGTATCCATCCTTTTCAATCACACGAGCAGGATCAAACTCGGGTGAGTTTGGGTTTATTATCGATGGCATGGGGCTTTCAATAACCTCAATCATTGGTTCCTACCTGGATTTCTAATTAATGTCAATTTGACAAACAATTGATTGATATCCATTCCTTAATTTATCATTCCGACTAGTAAGGATGTCAAGTGCTTCCATTTCATCTGATAAATAGGCTATAGCTGAGGAAATGTTACTATGAGTGATGTTGTAATTTAGGTAGGGATCTGAGAAACAAAAGATCACATTCTCCACTTTGACATCCTCATCTTCAAACTCAAATTCTATTGCAGTAAGGATATATTCCAAATCCCACTCACCTATACATCCTTTAAGATACTTATTTAGCAGTGCCAGAAGCCGTTCAATCCCAAACTTGCTATAATTTGATTCACCACAAATGATTTGCACAGAACCTTTCATTGATTTTACATCGAAAATGTATTTATTAAGTTCACTCCTGATGTCCTCAAAGAAGTACTCTTTATTTTGCTCACTTTCCAAGTATTTATCGAGTAAGATGAAGTTCATATTTCTCTGACTACTACACCAATGAAGCGACATTATCAATCTGAAAGATAATGTTTCAACCTTTAAATGGAAGAGGTGTGAATGCCCACATTCTGCCGGGCGAGTAAGAACCAGGAATACCGGCACCCCAACGCTAAACAGAGGCTTCCCACTGAGATGTGTTTTAAGAACATGAATAAAAATAGCCCCATCGGGCCCATCGGGGCTTAGAGCAGGAAATTAATATGAAGATATTGTCGTCATGAGCATTGGGTGGAAGCCCAATGCCAACAGGATAAACACCTTTCTGTAGATCTGCTCCTAAACCCTCAAAAATATGTGCTGGCGGGGGATTAAGGGGGTGGTTAGGAGCGGAAAAACCCTCCTCTACCTCGATCTCTTACGGACTCCTCGTCACCACATCATCAACCAGAAAGATAGCTTTCTCCACTTTTTCATCAGCACCGGGCAGGGGTGGAGCTTCTTCCTGGTTTGGAGTGTTTCGATTTGGTAAATCACGATAGGGGCCGGTTCGAAGCGAAATTCGTTCAACGGATTTTACGGACACAGCCAGGGGTGCATCTTGCAAGACTTGATGATCATTAATCAAAAGGCTGTATTTTCCTCCGGGAGTGGCATCAACCATCAACAGCATGTGATACCCATGACCGGACTGGTAGTCACCTACGGTCTTCATAGTGCTTCCCTCGCATGCCAGGATCTTCCCTTCAGGGTTGAAGGCGATTCGTACCGGCCGGTTGCCAAACTGATCGGTAATATCGATTTCCAAATGACCATGGTCTGACTGCTGAGGCGTGATGTCCAGGGAGACCTCTACTAGTTGGGATTCGGGAAAGATGCGGATAGCCCGGGCATAATCGTACGGATCTTCATCCTGCAGTTGGAGGACTTTGTTGTTTCCTTCCACAGTATGGACCTCTATGGCTGCCCATTTTGGAGCGTAAATATTCCAGAGCCCGAAGGGATCTCCATCAGGGAGGTTTTCGAAGTCATCCTGTACATGGTCACTAACCGAACTGCGAATGGGCAGCGGTACCCGGCTGACCCAAATGTCTTCCTTGTTCATACTGTAGGTGAGCCAGAAATCTTCTCCCGGTGGATTACCGTTACCCTCGACGATACCACGCACATAGCAGGGACCAAAATCTTTCCAGCGCCCCATAAAGCGGCGAGGTGGTACCTCTCCGTTGACCAGGAGCATGTTGTCATAATGGATGCCATCATCTCCGGAAATGACAATCAGCGGGTAGCGATATTCATCCAGCTCAATGGGGTTGTACACCATAGCATACCGGTTATCATCTGTTCGTTGTCCCCACACTTTACCTCCTGCCATGGTGAGGGTAGGAACCTTTACCGGAGAAGAGAAGGTAACTCCCTCATCCTCTGACAATGCAGCATGAGACCTTTTCCACAGTGCCACCACCTTACCGTCATCACGGTGATAGTAGGACAGTGCTTCTCCAGCTTCCTTTACCTGGTAAAAGCCATCCAGTCCGTGATCTTCATCCCACCATTGCAGCGTCATCAGGGGATCTCTGAGTAGTGAATCGCATGCAGCGATAAAGCCTTTATCGGGAGATCTTTGGTAAAAAGGAAAAGAAGTGTTCGACTGGTCCCAGTCCGTATGGCTATCGTAGCGGATAAAGTAAATTGGTCCCAGGGTGTGATCAGGATAGATTTCACGTACTACCCGGCCGATGCCACCGGTGGTAAAGGGGTCCTCGGCATGGCCATAGAAAGCCAGTAAGAGTAATCGGTTGTCGGGGGCCACGTAAAAGCCCATTCTCTGGTGCATCATATACCCTAATGCGCTGTCTGGCAATGTGACACCCGGTGGTGGCTCATAGTGCGGAAAAATCACCGTCGGTTCTTCCCAACTGCGTCCATCGTTGGAAGTTGTCAGTAAAGTCCTGCCCGGAGGAATGTGCTCATCAACCGGATTGCTGAGATATTGTTGGTAGAAGCGACCGTTCCAGTAGGCCAGATTAGAGGCATGGCTGTAGGTCCAGGAGAGGTTGTCATTGTGTCCCGGATCGGTACGATTGACCCGAATGGTTTGTCGGCTTTCCACCCCCACAGCATAACGCAGGCGACCTTCATGCAGGGCAGGATCTATAGTCTGCCCACCCAGATAGCGGACCGGCTCATGAATGCTTCCGGTCTGGGCTGAAAGAGAGGTCAGGAAATTAAGACATAGAAACAGAATGTATAGATCCTGTAGTTGCATTTGGATATGTTTGTCTGCAAACTAAAATAGGTATGCACAGAGTGATTTTAATATTGTCTTTTCACATGATTTGATGTTTTTTCTGCTTTTGTTGATCCTGAGTTTTCATTTCACAACCTTCAACATGCAAGTTGGGCTAAAGCCCATTCTTCTCACCATATCTGTCTTGCCGCTGAAGCGGCAGGCAATTGAGGATGATTAGCTTAATGACAATGAAACTTCTTTAAATAATTATTGATTATATCTTATACATGGGCTAAAGCCCATTGATTCGCTTCTGTGCTGCTGTTGAAGTGTCAGGTTAATGCCAGGTTTATGCCCATAGAATAAGGTTTGAAGTACCAGACTTCGAACAGTGTCCCTAAATTATGATCTTTCAAGTCGAGCACTATCTGAATTTATAACCCTGGATGGATATTCCTGGCGCACTCCTTTTGGCATAAGGCCACTATCCAGACACATATATAATACCACAGCACCACAGAACCATAATACTACAGAACCATAATACCACAGAACCATAATACCACAGAACCATAATACCACAGAACCATAATACCACAGAACCATAATACCATAATCCCATTCTTACCTCTGGCCGGCAACCTGCAACCGAATACCGATCACCGTTAAGTAGCTATCGATTCGCAAAGGTAATCCGGAATAATTCCGGTGGATCGAATATTTACCTTGACCTTGTCAGCTCTGGTATTACCGGATAGAACCAGGGCTGTTTTAAGACCAAATTTATTACCACCTAGTATATCAGTATGTAGGGTGTCTCCTACCATGAGAATTTTTGATTTTTCAATCCTCGTTTCCTCATTGAGTTGTTCGAAGGCGTGCATGAACATCTGCGAATCCGGTTTTCCAAAGTGTATGAAATCCCGGCCCAGGGTAGCCTCCACCAGTTTGGCAATTCCACCGGTAGCAATTGATACCTCGGTACGCGAAACAGGATAGATCTGATCGGAATTAGCCACAATGGCGGCCACATTCCGGCGTCTCAGCAAATTTAGTGAACGATTGATATCCCGGTTCCAGTCAAAGCCTTCATCGTCGAGGTAGACCAGGGCTCCGATGGTATCGATATTGTCGTCATTGACCTCTCGTATGTGAATGGTTTTGAGTCCGGCGTTGATAATCTCACTGGCAGCATCTTCGGTACCCAGGTAGGCAATCAATCCTTTGGGTTTTTTTGACAGGAGATAATGCTTGGCCATCATCCCTGAGGTAATAATCTCTTCTTCCTTGATATTGCGAAGTCCGATTCGGTGAAAAGCTTCCATTTGCCGGGCAGGTCCTCTGGATGCATCATTGGTTAGGACTCTAATCAAAATGCCCTGATCCCTGAGTTGATCAATCGTGTCAGAAGCTCCCAAAATGACACCATGATGATTTTTCAGAACACCGTAGGAATCGAGAAAAACAGCTTTAAATTTTGAAGCTAGTTGAATAAAGGAACGAGTACGCATCTATATAAGGTCTAGTGCTTTTAGAATCTTATTAGGGTTAAACTTGTCAATATCAGGCAAATATACCTCTACAGCCTCTTTCTGCAGGCGGTTTGCATACATTTCATTGAAGAAGTACTTGCCATCCTTGATGACATAATTTAAAATAAAAAACCGGTAAGCTTCCTTAAACAGCCTGACCTCAAGTTCGGTCAGCGGATAGATGGAATGGTAGGCCTGGAGAAAGACAATAAAACGATCCTCCATCATAGGGTCGATCAGGTAATGAAAGTAGGTTTTGTCACCGATGTCGGAACAGATACGGCTAAAAAAGTAGAAGTCCAAGATACGTGGAGCTACCCGAAACCAGTCATAGTCCCATCTGGAGAAAAGCCGCAAAGAGGGTGTCACAGAGAAATTGCCAATGTTCCAGTCCACAAAGATGGGGATCCTCGGCAGGTTTTTGACGGCTTCGTTACTTACTTTTTCAATAAAATTCTGGGCATGGCGGTTAACGAGATGGAAGTGATCGCCAAATTCCTCCTTACCTTGTTTGGTGTGAAGGTGGACAAAGAGGTTGCCAATGTCCGTGGTCATGGTCTTGGAGTAGGGAGAGAGGGTATTTCGTATGTCGTAACAAGCTTTGTGAAAACGGGCGAACTCTTTTCCCATTGCCACCAGATGCTCGTTTTCCAGGCGTTTGGGTAATGGCTTTTTGACTCTTACCGGTCTATAGAAGATTACCCAGGTATCGATTTCATCGGACTTATGCAGATAGGTGTAAATATCCGTCCCTTTCATGAGAGCGTGAGAGAGAAAGTTCTCATACCGAAAGGATAAGTTGTTTGAAATGGTATTGATGATTGAATGATCTTCAACGAAGTCTTCAAATCTGCCGTAGTTGGAGAGCTTGGCAAAAACTATTTCTCTTGTCTCCAGGGTGACCTTGTATACGTGGTTGGTAGAAACCCTGGCACTAAAATCCTCAATTGAGCGAATTTTCCGCTCTTCGTTGTAAGCTCTCCAGGCCTCACGGATGCTATCTTCATAGGATTTTTCTTCTGCCAGAGATAGTATCTCCTTCTTATCTTGATTCATGCACTATATTTTTTTGGAAGGTGGCATCCATCAGAAGTAAGAACATTGACAGTCCTGAAATTAACCTGACTACACTCAAGAACTACGATCTTCAGGCAGGTTGGCAATCAGCCCGAATCCACCACAAATATGGATTAATCATATTCCAGATCTTTGAGCTGATTGGTTTCTATACAAGTTCTCATCTCCTAAGAAATGCTCTCTCGCCCTAAGGTAAGTCAATCTTATCCAATCATGTAAGATGAAGATGAATTTTCGTCCCCGATAGAATATACAGTTCTATCTTTTTCGTTTTTTCTCCACAAACAAATGGTCAAGAGCATCATTATCATCAAAATGACCAGCGGATTGATGCTGCACTTTCCGATAAGCACCCGTGATGAATACAGTATTTGCCGAAGCAACTACGGTGTGTACGAGAACAATGATCAGGATCCCACCAGCGATAGCGATGAATGGATTTAATGAAAACATAGTTATGCCGAATACGATTCCGGCAAGGTAACCCAGAATATAGAAGGCTGCGAAGCTGAAGTTGGCACCGATGGATTCACCCCATTGCTCACGCATAATTCTGGCAGATCTCTTTACGGCATCGACCGGTCCGATGTTTTCAAATGCAATGACCGGAAGTATAAAAAAGGTAGCTATAGACCAGACCGCTCCAATCAGAGAAATGACAATTTGGCCAACAAAACCTGCCTTTTCTTCAATCATCTTCAAGACCACTCCCACCGTTGCCGCCAGGGCAGCCCAGGGCAGGATTACATTTATCCTGGAAACACTATATTTCAAACCATCGCGCACCGAGGGCTCCACTCCTTCAAAGATCTGCCTCGTACAGTAGACCAGTCCCACGTTGAAAAAAACTATGATGAAGTATGCGATGAGGTAGAATAGAAACAAGACAATAAACATTACCGTATTGTTGCCCTCCCATTCTGCCATTCTTGCCGCCAGATTTTCCATACCCGGAACCCCCAGAACCAGGAACAGGCTGGTGAAGAATGAAGCTACTACCAGTATCATGGCACCTCCCGACATGACCACAAAAAGGAGCAGTGATGGGTTCTCCTTAATTATTTCCAGACTGGACCAGCCAATTTTCCATCCATTTTTCAATCGTTCGAAGAAAGTCATATTAATTTGTCTTTTTCCATGGACCCTAACTTAGGTCAAAAGTACTACAGCTGTCATTTTCTTTCGATCAGTGTAGCTAACTGTTAGACTGAAAGCATTTCTACATTGTTACTACTATTCAGTATCCATTTAGATCTGTGGTTTCCAACCTGGTTCATACTCACGGGACCACAAGGCATTTGCCTCGGGGTTTTCTTTGATATGACCGTTTTCGGGATCTATTTGCAATGCAGAACCGGTACGATAGGCTATGTTACCCAACTGGCATAGCAGGACACTTTTGTGTCCACCAACGATTTCGCTGTGCAAAGAAGCGCCTTCGCGTATTCCATCCAGGAAATTTTCCACGTGACCTATATCTCTTCGCAGACCAGGACCCATGGTATTCTGAGGATCGTGTTGAGATTCTTGTGAATCCTCTTCGGTAACTGATTTGATTACGCTGGGCCGGCGGTCATTGTCATAGACAGTGTAGGCATTGCCACTCTCAATAACCATGCTTCCCCCTGTGCCGTGGAATGTGACACCTGCACTTTGACCATGTCTTTGCATACTGTTACAGCTTCTGCTTTCCCAGGTCATCGTTTTTTTCTCGGGAAAATCAATGGTAATAATCTGAGTATCGGGAGTCTCCCAGTCATCATCATAGTGATATCGGCCTCCGTTGGAGGTAACCAGGGTAGGAAAGTCGACCTCCAGTCCCCAACGCATCAGATCGAGAAAATGTGTTCCATTATTAAGAGATTCCCCCGTACCCCAATGCCAGAACCAATGCCATTCATATGGATGGATGTTACTCCGGTAGTCTCGCCGGGGTGCAGGTCCCTGCCATAGATCAAAGTCGAGTTCAGCTGGAGCAGCAGTAACTTTCCCTTTACCAATTGAGGGTCGCACATTGGCATACCAGGCATTGGCCACATAGACATCTCCAATAATGCCATCATGTAACTCCTGAATGGCCTGAACTACATTTGACCAACTGCGTCTTTGGTTGCCCATCTGGACAACTCGTTTATGTTTCTCAACTGCCTCCAATAGCCATTCACCTTCCTGGGGATTATGGCTACACGGTTTCTCTATGTACACGTGCTTACCTGCCTGGCAGGCCATAATCGCTGCCGGTGCATGCCAGTGGTCAGGCGCAGCAATAACCAATGCATCAAGATCCGGGTCTTCCAATACTTTGCGGACATCCTTTTCAACTTTTGGCACTTTTTGCTGATGTTCGGCTACCGTGGTAAGTGCATCAGACACATAACGATCGTCAACCTCACATATCCAGGAAACCTCACAGTCACCAGCGGCTGCAAATGCCTTTGCCAGTGCCCTTCCTCTACTACGGACTCCCATTACTGCAACCGAAATAGTATCTGCCGGTTTATTTCTTAGGTAGCTAAATGCAGATTCTCCCAGACTGACTCCGGCTACCGATAGAGAACCGTGCCTGATAAATGATCTCCTTGAATGATCCATCGCTTATTTTTTTTAATTGATTATGTCTGCGCTGTTTGTATTACTTCTTCCAGGGTTACAAATTCACCATTGCGCTCACTGCTGGCATGAGCTGCAGCCATCAACGCAAAAATTTCGATAGTTTCTTCACTACTGACCGGAACCTGACCGGTGGAGAAGAACTTGAGTATCTCAACTACAAGATGCTCATATCCTTCGTACATGCCGGCTGGTGATACCCCTTTGGTACCATAGGCCAACCCTCCATATCCGGCATTGTCAGTTCGCAACCCGCGAAAGGTTCCGATTCTACCATCTGCCCATTCCGCTGTTACCTGATCCATTAGATCACTTTTTGTCCTTCTGACCTGTTTACATCCGGTACCCATGATGGTACACAAAGACTCGATGCCATGGATGCCATACCAGAACAAATCGGGATGGGTCTCTTCGAGACGTGCTGGTGAATAAGTGTCTGCGCCCAGCACCTCACCCACAGCAGTGCCATTGGCAACTTCCTGTGTGCCCGGGGAAAACCGGAGTGATGAGGCACTGAAAACGGGGACATTGTATTCTTCAGCAGCTGCGAAGATCTTCAATGTGTCAGCAAGACTGGCTGCAATCGGCTTATCAATAAAGACCTTTTTACCAGCTTCAAATACCTGTAGTGCCTGTTCCAGGTGTAATCTCCCATCATTGGTTTCCAGCAGTACCACATCAACCTGGTCAAGTAGGGCACCAATCGAATCGGTGATTTCTACCTTCAGTTCCTTGATTTCATCTGTATACCGTGGTATCCGGCTATAAGATGATTCGATCTCCCTGCTACCGTAGGGGTATGCATGAGTCACTCTGAATCCACTTTCGTCGGTGTCAGCCTCATTGATGATCCTGGAAAAGGCAACAGAATGACTTGTGTCTAATCCGATAACTCCAACTCTCATGGGCTTGTTTTGAAAAGTAACGTTCCAGGGGTGCATAGCATATGCGAGACTCGATCCAGAGATCAGGTGTGTAAATGTGCGTCGCTTCATATTTTAATTGGTTTGAAGATTACTTAAACGGATATAAGACCCACACGTAACATCCCTCCAAGATAAAC
>JAUILF010000458.1 GCA_030433135.1 Bacteroidia bacterium
AAGAAGTACCGGGTAAATACATATATGGATTTCCATCCGGACTGGGGCCTGGGCAGTAGTTCCACCCTGATTCAATGTCTTGCTCAATGGGCTGATATCGATCCTTTTGATCTCCAGGATCGAACTTTCGGAGGTTCTGGTTATGATATTGCCTGTGCATCAGCAGACGGCCCCATACTCTACCAGACAGATGAGACCTGTATTGATGTCGAGCCAGCCAACTTCTTTCCCGGATTTGCTGACCAATTGTATTTTGTCTATTTGGGGCAAAAACAGGACACAAGACAGGCAATCGAAAATTACCGGAGTCAAAAAATTGCTCCCGGTTCAGTAGATCAGATTTCTGATCTTACCAGAGCCTTCTGTGAAGTTTCAGATTTGCACGAATTTGAAGACTTGATTCGTGAGCACGAAGGTATAATCTCCAAGTTAATCGGCATGGATCGGGCTTTCGATCATTACTTCAGTGACTACTGGGGGGAAATCAAATCCCTGGGAGCCTGGGGTGGTGACTTCGTACTGGCAACCAGTGATCGGACTCCTGTTGAGACCGAAACTTATTTTGCCGAAAAGGGTATCGAAATCGTGTATCGATTCCATGACTTAGCCCTGAGTTTCTCTCCTGTCAATCAAAAGGTATAGTAGTTGGTGTACTACCATTCTGAGCGAATGGATTGCCAATGGTATCATTCAGCCCTTGAAAGCTAAACCATTGTAGCGTCATCTTGTTTTCTTAATACTTATGTACCTTTGCACTCACGATAAAGAAGAATAATATATGGAAACTTTGTCCAAGAGTCCTGTAATGTTGTATACAGAACAGACTCCAAACCCGGAATCACTAAAATTTGTAACCAATCGAATGCTGTACAAGGGTACGGCAGATTTCAGAGAAGCGGAACTGGCACTGGAATGGAGCCCTCTGGCCACAGCTTTGTTTGAACTACCCTATGTAAAGGGAGTTTATGTTTGTAATAATTTCGTCACCGTCACCAAGGAATTTTCATTTTCCTGGGAAGATATCATGTTGCCCCTCAAGGATTTTATTAAAAACTATGTGGATAACGATGGCATCATTGTCAAGGAAGGTTTTGAGGAGGAAAAGGCCAGGCTGGAAGAAGAGAGTGGAGTCGACTATCAATACACTGGTGACGAGGCAGAACTGGTGAAAAAGATAAAGGAGCTGATTGATACCTATGTAAAACCTGCCGTTGAAATGGATGGAGGCAATATCGAGTTTAAATCTTTTGATAAAGGAAAAGTAACCGTTATATTGCAAGGATCTTGTAGTGGATGCCCCTCTTCAACCGTTACCCTTAAAGCAGGCATTGAAGGTATGTTAAAAAGAATGATCCCGGAGGTCACTGAGGTGATCTCTGAAATGGGATAACCGTATTTAAGAATTGGGTTTTGGGTGTATTTTGCGGCAGCGCTTTCTTAGGAAGGATGCTGCCGTTTTGTTTTCTACCTATCGACCAAAAGAGATGACAACTTGATGACTGAACTAAATTGGAAAAGTATTCTGGATCAAACCATGTCCCCGGTGCATAAGGCAGCTGATTTCATCCGGCAGGAATATGGAAAGGTTACCAAATCCCAGATTGAGGAGAAAGCGAGAAACAGCCTGGTCAGCTATGTGGATAAAAGTGCAGAAGCTATCCTGGTTCGTGAATTGGGTGCTATTCTACCTGAGGCTACTTTTCTTACCGAAGAAGATACAGTGGTAAATGATCGATCAGATCTGGTTTGGATCATCGACCCGCTTGATGGTACAACCAATTTTCTGCAAGGCATTCCCATATTTTCGGTAAGCGTGGCTCTGGAGGTAAAGGGTGAAATGGTATTGGGTGTGGTCCATGGTATCATGCAGGAAGAGACATTTAGTGCCTTTAAAGGGGGTGGGGCCTACCTCAATGAAGAAAAGATCCATGTCAACGATACCCGCCTTCTTCGGAACGCTGTATTGGCAACAGGTTTTCCTTATGGATCACGAAGTGATCAATTTTTGCAAACATTTACCGATGTCATGCGGGAAGTGCAGGCCATCAGGAGATTAGGTTCTGCTGCGCTGGATCTGGCCTACGTTGCTGCCGGCAGGTTTGATGGTTATTTTGAATCAAAGCTGAATGCGTGGGACATAGCAGCAGGAGCTCTGCTCGTTATGGAAGCTGGGGGACAGGTGAGTGGCTTTGAAAGCCCCGATGGCTGGAGAGATGGTGAATCCATATTGGCTTCTGCACCGGTGATCTTTGCTCCCTTAAAAGAAATCATTTCCGAAAACAGGCAATAATGAAAGGGACTGATCACCGTACCTTTTCCTGGCTTTAGTGCTACCAAATTGCTGTTGCCGCGTTTTTTATCCATGCTCGAGGTCTGTTGATCTATGTTTCTCAGTCAGAACCTATATATAGTTCTATTTTTGTTAGATGGGTATCAGGACCTGGGAAATCGTCAAGCAAGCTTTTGAGTCAGTCAGAGTAAATCTGCTGCGCTCGGTACTTACCCTGTTTATCATTGCTTTCGGTATCATGGCTCTGGTGGGAATCCTCACGGCCATTGACAGTATTTTGTTTTCAATGACGGATAGCTTCTCCGGGTTGGGTGCCAACGCCTACAGCGTCAGGCCGAAAAGTGAAGTAATACGCAGCAGCAGAGGGGGACGCCAGACCAAGCGAGGCGAGCCCATCACGTATCGCCAGGCTATGAAATTCAAGGAGGAATTCTCCTTTCCGGCGCGGGTGACCATTTCTTATCGGGGTACAGGCAATGCTGTGGTAAAGTATGCCGAAAACCAGTCGAACCCCAATGTAGCATTGCAGGGTATCGATGAAAACTACCTGGAAGTATCGGGTATGGATCTGGAAGCCGGACGCAATCTCACCCGTTCGGAGGTTGAAGATGGGAGTCATAAAGCCATCATTGGGAAGGATATTGTAAATCTGCTGTTTAATGAAAACACACAATCCGCACTGGACAAAGTCATAAGTGTTGGAAACATAAAGTATCGGGTCGTTGGCATATTGGCCTCTGAAGGAAGCAATATGGATCAAAGTCAGGATCGGCAAGTGATGGTTCCGGTGTTGAATGTCAAGAGGTACTACGGCACCCAGCGATCCAACTTTGCTATCAAAGTTGGTGTAAGCAATGCCACAGACCTGGATGAAGCGATCTCTACCACGGTAGGATTATTCAGAAACATCAGGAGTCTGCGGATTGGTCAAGACAATGACTTTGAGGTTTTCAAGAGTGATGGAATACTTGATATTCTTAAGGAAAACACCTTTTACTTGCGAATGGCTACCATTGCCATTGGCCTGATTACTTTATTGGGAGCAGCAATAGGATTGATGAATATCATGTTGGTTTCAGTTACTGAAAGGACCCGCGAGATCGGTATCAGGAAAGCACTAGGAGCCAATAACCGGAGTATACGAAGGCAATTTCTCATCGAAGCGATCATCATATGTCAATTTGGAGGCATAGTGGGAATTTTGTTAGGCATTGTGATAGGTAATATTGTAACATTCCTCATTGGGGGAGACTTCTTGATTCCCTGGGCTTGGATGGCTCTTGGTGTTTTCATATGCATGGTTGTTGGATTGATTTCAGGCCTGTATCCCGCTTTGAAAGCAGCAAGCCTTGATCCCATTGAGTCACTGAGACATGAGTGAGAGTTCCGATGGGGGAAAATCGAAGGGATATTAAGGTTTCAAAGGTAGATTACTGTACATATGTGATTTTACGTATATGTGAGTAACTTTGTGGGATGTCTGAAGAAATATCCGGTAAAATAAAAACTACTCAAGCCTATCGAAATGCTTTTGGGTTACTCAACGATCAGCAGAGAAAAGCTGTAGAAACCATTGAAGGCCCCGTTCTCGTTGTAGCTGGGCCGGGCACGGGTAAGACACAGATACTAACCCTTCGGATTGGAAACATACTCACCCGGACGGATACCCATCCGTCAAGTATTCTCTGTCTTACCTATACCGATGCAGGAGCGATCGCCATGCGGTCACGACTGCTCCAGTTCATCGGTCCGGAAGCATATAAGGTACAGGTGCACACTTTTCATTCTTTCTGCAATCAGCTTATTCAGGATAACCAGGAGCTGTTTTCACAGTATTCCGAATTACACCACATATCTGATCTGGAGAAGGCACAGCTCCTTAACCAGTTAATTGACTCTTTTCCCTATGAGCATCCATTGCGTCGATTAAAGGGCAACCTATATTTTGAAGCGAGGAGATTGGAAAACCTGTTCTCATTGATGAAGAGGGAGTCTTGGACTCCTGAGTACATGTT
>JAUILF010000459.1 GCA_030433135.1 Bacteroidia bacterium
ATATTTGCTTTACTAAATCACCTGAGCACGAAGCCATCCCCTACAAGTCAAAAGATCGCAAGTCTCGTGATTTGGTAAACGACTCATTTACTTCAACCAGCATAAGTTGATCAATTGTACACCAGAAATCAAACTCAAGTTCTTCAAATTCCTTCCTTGCAGTGTTATACTTCTCTTCGTCCAATTCCAACTTTGCCTCGGGATGCTCAAAATCATATTGTTCCTTACTAAAAAGGCCAAGGCCAATATGTGGCCTGAAAGGAAGATCTTCACAGAGAAAAGGCTCCAGCTGACCTGTGTAGAGATGATCATGGAGTTTGTTGGCATCTTCGTCCCCCTCCTCCGTAGTGAGCATTAACCAGTGATCCCAGGATAATTCAAGTCTTGAAAAGCGAACCCGGAAAGGGTTCCATGATGACAAAACAGCTTCAATATGAAATTCTAATTTCTCCCTTCCAAAAGTTCCAGGCAAGGGAAAAATAAAAGGTACATGCTCTGCAATGAGATCGGCAAAGGGTTCATATCGGTTTCGAAACTGATGAAACTCCCTGTCCTGAATTCGCGGATAATAGACCAAAGCATAATACATCTCATTGATTATGATCTCTATCGTGGCAAAGCATCAATCAAAATAACTTTCACTATCCAACACAATCCCTTGTTGATCAGGTTCCGATATGGTGTAGTTAAAGCCCTTCTGTACAGCAAAGGCACCATATTCACCCGTAGGACTCAGGGCAATGAATCCCACCTGGAAGTCTTTTGCTCTTTCTGTATCCCGTGTCACAATTCTTTCAATGCCCTTCATACAGGCCTCCTTCGGAGATAAACCATCTCTCATAAATTCCACTACAAGGTGGGCACCAGCCACCCGGATCACTTCTTCTCCCTGCCCGGTACAAACCACCGCCCCTACTTCATTATCAACAAACAGTCCTGCACCGATTATGGGTGAATCTCCTACCCTTCCTCTCATTTTAAAACCCATTCCACTGGTCGTACACATTCCGGATAAATTACCCGATTGATCCAGGGCAATGGTACCCATGGTATCGTGATTAAAAGATCCGTCAGGCAGACGCGACGGGGCAAAAGGTCCACCTTTCGACTTTCCCTGAGTACGTTCGATATTTATCCTGGGGTTATACTCGGACTTCTCCAGCCATTTTTCATAAGTTTTCCGAGCAGCAGGTGACAATTCACCGGACTCCAGCGGAAATCCCTGTTGTATAGCAAAATTTTGAGCACCAATCCCCACCAGCATGACATGTGGTGTTTCTTCCATCACTTTCCTCGCCACAGATACCGGATGTTTTATTCTCTCCAGGAATGCCACGGACCCAATGTTTGCCTCTTCATCCATGATGCAGGCGTCGAGAGTAACGAACCCGTCCCGGTCCGGATTGCCCCCAAGCCCAACACAACAACTCACTACATCCTCAATGGCAATACCAGCTTTTTCTACAGCATCCAGTGCTTTCTCTCCGGCAGTCAGTGCAGACCAAGCGGTCTCATTGGCAATGGTGCCACTATCCCAGGTAGAAACTACGACCGGCAGGATCGGAGGACGGAATCTCTTTGCTTTCAGGCTCAAAACAGGAAGGCCAAGTGCCGAATTTCTGATAAATCTTCTGCGGCTTTTAATCATCCTAATGTCAATTTTCTGTAAGGCAAAGTTAACGATATAGCTTGAGGTGAAATGAACAAAAGATATGTAAAATACTTATTTTCAAACATTTAATTGTTTTGAGTCGTTCAACTACACCAAACACTCCCATGCCAGAATCAATCTGCAGTGTGGAGACAAATTCAAGGGTGATTCTGAACCATAACTCAGTCGATTTTGTTTTATTAATGAATGGTTCGGTCATGGGTAAGAGACTTCTTCAAAATGGCAGAATTATATTAGCTTTGCGCTTGAAAACAAGACATACAGATTGTTTTAATATGAAAGCCAATATTCAGAACAAAGGACAAGGGCAGATTTTCCAAAACCCCGCCCTGGAAGTATTGAGTAAAGCTTCACCACAGATATCAGGAGCTACCTATGTAGCTGTTGTGATCTTTTTCCTCTTTATGGCCTTTCGGCTGGAAGTAGTAAGCAGTATCTGGACAGCCCTCCTCATATATGTAGGAGCCATGTTTTTCTGGACGTTGTTTGAATATTTTGCGCATAGATATCTATTCCACCTGGATGAACATTTTCCCAATTCACGGTTAGCTGCCAAGCTGGCATATACTTTTCACGGTATCCACCATGAATATCCGCGTGATAAGGAGAGGATCATTATGCCTCCGGCTCCCGGTCTGATCATTATCACCATTTTGTTCTCTGTTTTCTACCTGATTTTAGGCAGTTATGCCTTTCTGTTTACTCCTGGTTTTATGACCGGATATCTTATTTATACCCGCATTCATTACAAGACTCACACCACACCAGTACCATCTTATCTGAAGGCTCAGCATCGTCATCACGCTCTGCATCATTACAAGTATCCGGAAAAAGCTTTTGGGGTAACCTTTGCATTGTGGGACCATGTTTTTGGCACAATGCCGCCAGTGAATACCAAGAAATAGCAGGTAGCCACCTTTCGCAATTTTGAGACTTCTTTCTCCCATATTAGAGTGAGGACTAAGATGTGATAAATCTATTATCTCTATCTTCAACCCGGATTATTCATTGGGGTTTCGTCATGAGAGCTAATATACAATACGGACGGGCAGATTTAGTTCACCTGCCTGCGCTGCCGCTACAGGAGACGGGCAATAGAAAGGCCTAATGCATAGTCCGGGTTAAACGCAAAGAATTGAAGCATGAGATTGAATAGATTATTTCAGAACGACCTGGGCAGATTATCAGCTCTTGTCCTGATATTTTGTTGGACTTCTTCCTGCCAACCCTCTGATCCTCTGGGCAGGGAAATGTCACCACCCGTTATAGCACCCTTTGAAGATCTGGATACATTAGCCGTCAATGACTGGTGGAATCGCGGGCCCAATCCGATTATCAATATGGATGTGGACCGTGACTCTGTTATTGCTTTCGGAATCTATACCGTCTCAAATAATGTCCTGAAACTCACTGCACAACTGTACCCACTCTACCCAAAAGAGACCAGAGATGTGCGGTTGGAGATCCTGGAAAACGATGAATGGATAGAAATACAACAGAGCCGTGCCCACGATCTGGGATGGGCGGCTTTGTTTCGGGTGGAAAACTGGGACGACAGTCGCAATGTCATTTACCGACTCAGACATGGTGATAATGCCATCTTCCAGGGGTTGATTCGAAAAAATCCCACTGACAAAAACGAGATCATCCTGGCAGCCATGTCCTGCAATTCAAACACCGATCGCGGTATGCGACCAAACTACGAACGCAACCTGAGCTACCAGGACCCCGATCTGTTGTTTTTTGCCGGTGACCAATCCTATGACCACAAAGAACACACGGCAGCCTGGCTTAAATTTGGGCTCCAATTCAGAGAGCTGATCCGGAACAGACCTGCCATCTGCATCCCTGATGATCATGATATAGGACAGGGAAACCTGTGGGGAGAGAATGGAAAGAAATCCATGAAAGATGTGGCCGATGATGGTGGTTACAAATATCACCCGGAGTACGTCAAAATGGTAGAGCGATGTCAGACCTCTAACCTGCCTGATCCCGTTGACCCCACTCCTATCGAACAGGGAATCGGGGTGTACTATACCAATTTAATATGGGGTGATGTAGACTTTGCGATTATTGAAGATCGTAAATTCAAATCCGGACCGGCCGGAAAGATCCCCCAGCAGGGTCCACGACCTGACCATATCCTCAATCCCGAATATGACCCGGCTTCCATTGACCTGGAAGGACTCACATTACTAGGGGAACGCCAACTCAGTTTCCTGGATGAGTGGGGCATGGAACAGGACAATATTGCCATGAAGGTAGTCTTGTCACAAACGGGTTTTTGCGGCGGGGCACATATACATGGATCCAAAGACAACCGGTTGCACGCAGACCTCGATTCCAATGGTTGGCCACAGACAGGCAGGCGCAAAGCTCTGGAAGCTATTCGTAAGGCCAATGCAGTGCATATTGCCGGAGACCAACATATAGCGACTGTCATTCATCATGGGATAGACGAATTTGAAGATGGGCCTTGGGCTTTCGTAGTTCCTTCCCTGGTCAACGAATATTATAGTCGCTGGTGGTGGCCGGAAGACGAAGAAGCCGGTGGAAACCACGATCCCCAAAACCCCTTGCCATGGACCGGTGATTACTTGGACGGCTTTGACAACAAAATCACCATGT
>JAUILF010000048.1 GCA_030433135.1 Bacteroidia bacterium
AAGCCACCAGGATTCCTACCTCCTTGAGAATTGGGCCGATTCCAAGGCCCTTGATCATGATTGCTTGAATACATGAAAAAAACCATTTAGCAGGTACCAGATTGGAAATGATCTGCAGAGGCCAGGGCATACTTTCAATGGGAAACATAAATCCACTGAACATCACCGTTGGAAGAAGTAGCCCCATCAGGGAAATCATCATGGCTACCTGCTGGGAGTTTGTGACCGACGAGATGAAAAGACCAAGACCCAATGCCGCTATTATGAAAATCAGACTGACACCGTACAAAAGGAAAATATTTCCCCTGATGGGAACACCCAGAAGAAATACGCTGAGCCCAAGGATGATACTAAGTATGACGAGACTGAGAGCTATGTAGGGAATAGCTTTTGAGAAAATGATCGAAAGCGGATTCATTGGGGTAACCAAAAGCAATTCCATATTTCCCAGCTCTTTTTCACGAACTATCGACACGGATGTCATCATGGTACAAATCAGCATCAGAATCAATGCTATTACTCCGGGTACAAAGTTATAGGCTCCCAGCATCTGGGGGTTGTACAACATTCTCGTGGTTGTATGTATGTTCATGGGTAAGGCCAGGGCATGATTATCTGCCTGATAGTCACGGGCAATATTGGTTAAGTATAGGTTTAAGGTTGTCGCAAGATTGGGATTGGATCCATCCGTTATCAATTGAATGGTGTGATTTGAGGAAGGTGTGTTTTTTGTCTGGAACCCGTTTGGTATGATTACTATCATTTGCACCTGACCTGAGCGTAGCATGGGATCAATCTGCTCCGCGGCGCTAAGTACCGTGGAAAACTCAAAATACTTACTGGCCTCAATCCTGTTTGTCAGGGTGACACTTTCCACCGACTTCGACATATCCAGAAGTCCGATTCTGCTATTTTTTACTTCATTGGACAGGGCGAACCCAAAAATGACAATCTGAACAACAGGTATACCCAAGACAACGAGTAACGTCCTCCAATCCCTGAGTATGTGAAGCCATTCTTTCTTTACAAATGACAGAAAGGACTTCATGCGGAAATTCTTTTTGCAGTCCTGGCGAGTTGGTAAAAGACATTCTGCATGTCGGATACACCGTACCGATCCTTCAACTCAGAGGGTGTTCCAAGGGCGGAGATCCCACCATCCACCATAATACTTACTCGATCACAATATTCTGCCTCATCCATATAATGGGTCGTTACAAAAACCGTCATTCCTGCTGCCGCGGTTTCGTAGATCATTTGCCAGAACTGCCGTCGGGTGATAGGATCGACGCCTCCGGTTGGTTCATCGAGAAAGACAATGGCTGGGGAATGGATAATAGCAATGGAAAAAGCGAGTTTCTGTTTCCAACCAAGTGGCAGGGACCGGACCAGAGTAGTTTTACTTTCTACCATTTGAAGCCGGGTAAGCAGTTGGTCCTCTTTCATCCTGATTTCTTTTCGGTTTAAGCCATATATGCCAGCAAAGAAGGTTATGTTTTCAGTGACAGTAAGGTCATCGTAGAGACTGAATTTCTGGCTCATGTAACCAATGTGACGCTTGATGCTATCCGGATTTTTCAGCAGATCGAATCCTGCCACGGTAGCCTGACCATCCGAGGGTGTGATTAGACCGCAAAGCATCTTCATGGCGGTAGTCTTACCGGCTCCATTCGCACCGAGGAACCCAAAGATTTCGCCTGACTTTACCTCGATATTGAGGTTGTCAACCGCCTTGAATGAACCAAATTGTTTGGTCAGGTTTTCGGTCTTGATACTATATTCCATCTTGATTCTAGTTAAGCAGGTCCATAAAACAGTCTTCTATCGAAGGGGTAATCTGATCCACTTCTATTTGGCTATGGCCTCTTTCCGTCAGATATTGACTGAGCCTATCCCCTGAGTATTGTTCCCTACAGGTGACATGATGGTTTGATCCGAAAGTGTAACAACTGAGAATTCCAGGGTTTTTCTGTAGATCAAGCAAGGCCATGTACATGTTTTGAGCTTTAACACTCCACAATCTGTGTGGATACTTTTCGATAAGAACGGATGGTGTACTGACAGAGAGAATTTTACCTTCATTCATTAAAGCGATTTGGTCACATTGGGAAGCTTCGTCCATGTAAGGGGTTGAAACCAGGATGGTCATCCCTGCTTTTTTCAACTTGTGAAGCATTTCCCAGAACTCCCGACGCGAGACCGCATCTACTCCTGTGGTTGGCTCATCTAGAAACAGAACTTCCGGTTGATGACTGAGTGTGCAACACAGCGCCAGCTTTTGTTTCATTCCTCCGGAAAGATCTCCTGCTTTACGATTTGCAAAAGGTTCCAGTTGGGAATAAATGTCTTTAATAAGGTGATAGCTTGCTTCCAGGGTGGTTCCGAAGATGGTGGTAAATAAATTCAGGTTTTCTTTCACCGACAGGTCCTGGTACAGGGCAAACCGACCAGGCATGTACCCGGCCAGGCGGCGGATGCTTCGGTAGTCTTTCACCACATCCTTTCCGTGAACACGGGCTCTCCCCTGATCAGGTACCAGCAGGGTCACCAAAATCCGGATCAGAGTAGTCTTTCCGGCACCATCAGGACCAATCAACCCGAACAAGGAGCCCTTGGGTACGGTAAGGTTTATACTCTCCAAAGCAACCGTCTCCTGCTTCTTACCAAATGTCTTTCCCAGGTTCTCGGCAACAATAGTCATGTTATTCGGAGGTTGAGCAGTTGGTAAAAGCTACTTCTCCGTACATCCCGATTTTGAGGTAACCATCATTTGCAACATCCACATCAATAGCATACACAAGATTTGCTCTCTCATCCCTGGTCTGAATTGTCTTGGGGGTGAATTCGGCTTGAGAGGCAATCCAGCTTATCGTACCCTTATATTCCCTGTAGGAATCCTGACTCTCATCGATGAATACGGAAACTTTTTGCCCTAATCGTACTTTCGCCATTTGACCACCATCAATGTATGCCCGCAACCTCATTCGGGACAGGTCAGCCAATTTATAGAGTGGATTTCCAACGTTCACAAATTCACCTGCGTTGGCGTATTTTACCAGCAATGTGCCTTTGGCAGGATTAAGAATCCTGCTTTTTTTCAGTTGGTCATTGAGAATGTCGATCTGACGTAGAAGCGGTGAAATTTCAGAAGTTATGCCGCGATTTTGGATTTTTACTTGTTCCTTAAGTGCGTTGATGTTTGTTGCAATCACTTCTCTTTCTGCCTTAGCCGCAGCGATCTCGTCTTGTAGAACATCTACATTTCCCTTCATTTGGTCCAGTTGCTGGTCCGTAGCTGCCTTCTTGTCGTAGAGTTTCTGCAATCTGTTCCACTCAACTTCACTGGTTTTCAGGCGGGTTTGTAATGTAGAGATCCGGGCATTGGCCGCCTCCAAACGGGAGTTATATACCGAAACCTCGGGATCAGCCTGATTTTGCCTGAGTTTTACTGCTTCGATTCTGGAGATAACCTGTTCTTTTTCGAGATGGAGGCTGCCGGTGTCCATTTGAACCACCTGCACACCCTCTGGTAGCTTTGAGCCTTCCCGAAAGTCGAATGCTATGATTTTACCGGGAGTTTCGGCGCTGACGATCACTTCATCTGCCTCAAAGGTTCCGGTGGCATCGAAAAGACGAGTTTCTGACTGACAATGGATAAGCAAAAGGGTAGACATCAGCCATGAGAAGATTAACTGGTAATTCATATTCGATGTAGTTTAATTGGGCTTGTATTGACCGGTTACATGTTGCCATAAATACAGGTTTTTCCTTCTGGTCAGATCGTGGATAAGCCTGGTAATGCGAGCTTGAGATTCCAGGTTGATCTTCTCAAGAAGTTCATCGCTACGAATGACTCCATTGGCAAAGCTGGCCTCGGCTATGTTCCGTATTTCTTCGTGCAGTGTGATAATCTCTCGGTCTTGTTCAAGTGCAACAGTATATTGCTCGACTCTGGATTGATACTCAACGATAGAGGACTGGATCTGCTGATCGTAATGAGATTTCCTTGCATCGAGTTTTAATTTTTGCAGAGAGTTTAACTCGTTGTTCGATCCCTTGCGATAAAAGGCACTAATGTCCCATCGTGCCCTGATACCTGCGATGTAAAACCAGTCGAATTCATTTTTTAGAAAATTGAGTCCCGGCTTACCATAGCCACCCTGAAGAAAGGCGTCCAGTCGCGGCCTGGTCGTTGACTCGCTGTTTGCCAGGGATTGATCCAGTGCTTCCGATTGATATAAGAACCAATCAGACCGGGCGTCATACACCACATTTCCCGAGACCTGGATTTCTTCCGGAATCACGTACTCAGTATTGTTTTCCTGGGGCATCCCCGTGAGGATTTCAAGGACTTCCTGCATGGCTTCCCTTTGGGTAATCAGACCAGATTTCTGTTGCTGTAGTTGGAGCAAGGAGACTTGTAATTGTTGACCTTCGACCGGTAATGCCGAACCAAGATCTATACTGTTTTGAACCACTTCCAGATTCTGCTGCAGGAGTGATTCTTTCAAAGCGAGGATTTTGGTTTGTTCCTGAATCTCCAGGATCTGAAAATAAAGTTCGATGACCTTTTTCCTGGTCTGGTCAAGCTCAATGTCAGCTTCTGAGTTTTCAATTTCAATTCTGGTACCCTCCATGGAAGCCCTTGCCTTCGTAACACCTCCATCATAAATTACCTGGGAAATTTCTCCCTTAGCCTGATATTGGTCCAGGGAGAGAGGTTCGATACCCAGCACCGGGACATCAGTTCCAATTTGGGTAACATCAGATTGGTAAGTGGCTTGCCCCGAAAGTACTATTTGAGGCAGGTTTTGAGACCGGATATTCTTTTGTACATATTCATTCTGAGAATTTGTGTATCCGGAGATTTTCCCTAATGGATGATTACTCCGGGTAGCTTCCAGTACCCGGGTCAGGGTGACCTGGTCCTGGCCCCTGGACAGGAGAACCGATGAAAGGCAAACGATGACCATTAGAAGCATTGATTTACATTGTTTCATCGCTACATGTCTTTTGGTTTGTTTTCCAGAAGTATTTTGGAAATAATCGATTTTCGTTGTTCCATTAGATTCGCGAAATCCTTTTCATCCAGACCAAACAGAGGCATAATCAGGGGCCTGGCCACAATGGGATAGATAATCATGGACATCATATTTATCATGAACTGATGGAATGGGATCTCATGGGTTATATCCCCATCTGCTGCCTCCTTATGTAGCTTTTTAAATTTTTCCCTGATGAGTTTGATGGGAAGGGTCTGGAGTAATCTCTCTACATAGTCTGGATTTTGCCAGGCTTCCGACAAGACAAAAATGGGAAGGGAAGGAAATTCGGAAAGAAGATCAGATTCTTTCTCGATGAAAGATTTTATTTTTTCATCAAAGGGCAAATCGGATTCAAGAATGACCTGCAGATTGGTAAATAACTCAATCAGCTTTTCTTCGAAGATCATTTCAAAAAGCTTTTGCTTGCTGCGATAGTAATAGTGTAGAAGTGCTTTATTGATCCCCGCTTCATCAGCAATATCCTGCATACGAGCACCGGCTAAACCTTTTCTGGTGAAAATGGTTTTGGCAGCTTTCTGAATGCGGACTTCAGTGGAATCGTCTGGTGATGTTGGCATTAACTGTATGGTTTAACCAAATGGTTAAATGCAAGTTAACACTTTTTGCAATACCGCCAAATCGAAACCTTCCCGGGTATTTTCACGAGTTTTTTGAAATCAGGTTAGAATTGCGATCTACCAGTGATGAATATCGCTGATCAGAGGTCAGTGATCTAAGTGAGGCAGGACGACAATTGCCCATGAAGTCTAAATAGGACGAAGGTTCTGTTTCCTTTCGGATAGGCCATTTGTATTAACCCTGGCTATGGTTAAACCACACTTCGGTTGCCCCGCCCTGATGCTTATCGAAAACCTGAAACACCTCCGTGTATTCCCCTAGCAGGTGCCGGATGTTTTGCTTCAGAATACCTACACCTTTTCCATGAATGATGAGTACACTGAACACTTTTCTGTCAATGGCCTGATCCAGGAAAAGGCGACACTGGCGCAGCTGAAAATCAAGGGCACTTTGATGGCTGTTTAGCCGGTAATCCTTCCATTTCTCTATATGAAGATCAATAGTGGGTTCGAAAGTGTAGTTCTCGGGCGTAGGGTCTTCCGAAAGATCTTCAGGTGCTTCGGATTCATTTTCATCCTCATCAAAAATCTCGAGTGCTTGAATAGGATAATAGGAGATCTTATCCTGAATCTTAAGGCCTGCTTTCCCATTCCTGTCTCCGGTAAATACACCTATCAGTCCGGATGATTTAACCCTGAGTTTGTCTCCGATCCAAAGTTCATCCAGATTGATCATGATAAGGCATAGTTACTTTTTACCTCCGTTTGGTTGTGTCTATAGACCACCTTCCTACACTTATTTGATTAACTTAAGAAACATCTGATCTGAAACTTATGTTGCAGAAACCGGGGTTGTATATAGCGGGAGTGGAATCAAAAGGAAGAGGTGTTTTCACCAGCTTGGAGATTTTACCGGGTGAAGTTATTGAGATTTGTCCGGTAATTTTGATTCCGGACGATGAGATCGAAGTCCTGGATCAAACCACCTTGTATGAGTACTATTTTCTTTGGCCTGAAGAGGATTTCGGTGCTTGCCTGGCTATGGGCCTTGGATCCATTTACAATCACAGTTCAGCACCAAATGCGATGGTGACCTACAATTTGGGTGAAGCCAGTATGACCATCAAATGTTGGCGGGAGGTCAGGGTGGGAGATGAGATTACCATCGACTACCAGGGTGGCGTCCAAAGTGCTCCACGCCTCTGGTTTGAAAATGAGGAATAAGACAGAAAATATGTTGGATATGCCATTCCAAACGCTGGGCTTATCAGTACCTTGCCCTGTGGGAGCTATCACCAAAGTCATATACTACGGATCTTCTTTCACAAAATATGATGAAAGGTGATGAAGCCCCTGGCTAACCTTAAACTGACATGTATACTGTAAAACAGATAGTCATACTCATTCTGGTTGCTACTGCCGTAACGGGATGTGGTGATACCCGACTGGACAAGCGAGATATTGAACATGCTGAAGATCTGATCGGAATTACCTTTTCGGATACCGAGATCGATACGATGTATGCTTATTTACAGAGAAATCGCCTTGGGTATGATACGATGCGCATGTTTTCTCTGGGTAACGAAGATTTTCCGGCTTTACTTTTTGAAGTGACACCCCGGGGATTTGAATGGCCGGATGATTCTTCATACATCCAATGGGACTGGCCTGACTCTGATGAAAAGGATTGGAGTGAAAACGACATTTCCATGGCTACCATACTGCAATTGGGGGCGCTGATTAGATCAGGGCGTATCACATCCATGGAGTTGACCCGGTTGTATCTCGACCGAATAGAACAATATGACCCCGTTTTACATTGCGTAGTGACAGTCACCGGGGAAAGGGCCATCCAACAGGCCGAAAAGGCCGATCTCGAGCTTGCCCGGGGTATTGATCGTGGCCCCCTGCATGGAATTCCATTTGGTGTCAAGGATCTCCTTGCTGTGGAGGGATACCCTACGACCTGGGGTGCTCAACCTTATTCGAAACAAAGTTTTGATTATACAGCTACTGTGGTCAAAAAACTGGAGGATGCAGGAGCAGTTCTGATTGCCAAGCTAACGTCAGGCGCTCTCGCCCGGGGTGATGTCTGGTTTGGAGGACAGACCAAAAATCCGTGGGATACACTCGAAGGTGCCAGTGGGTCCAGTGCAGGATCCGGATCTGCCACTGCCGCCGGACTCGTGGCCTTTTCTATTGGTACCGAGACCCTGGGTTCGATTACGTCGCCCAGTGCCAGGAATGGTATCACTGGGCTCAGACCAACCTATGGTCGGGTGAGCCGGCATGGAGTCATGAGTCTGTCCTGGTCTATGGACAAGGTGGGCCCTATGTGTCGGTCAGCAGAGGATTGTGCCCTGGTGTTTGATGTGATCCGGGGATTGGATTCTCTTGACCAGACAACCCTGAAGGTTCCTTTCGGCTATGAGCCGACACAAGATTTTTCGGAGTGGAAAATTGGCTACCTGGCTTCAGATCTTGAGAGGGACACCAGTACTGGAAAAGATAATCTGCTGGCTGCTTTGGAGGAAATTCAGTCCTGGGGAGTATCGTTGACCGAAGTGTCCCTGCCTGAAAAGTTTCCTTATGCTGCCTTCGACATCATTTTAAGGGCCGAGTCGGCAGCTTTTTTTGACGCACTGATCTTGGAAAACGGAGATGATGATATGGTACAACAAGATGAGCGATCACGCGCCAATTCTCTCCGGCAGGCGCGATTTATTCCCGCTGTCGAATACCTGCAGGCAAATCGTTATCGCAGAAAGTTGCAGGACTCGATGTATCAGGTGATGCGGGACTTTGATGTGTTGATATCACCCAACCGGGCCTTTCGACAACTCCTCATTACCAACCTGACCGGTTATCCGGCAGTGGCAGTGCCCACAGGTATTGATAGTCTGAATCATCCAACGGGCATGACCTTGATCGGCAATCTCTTTGAAGAAGGTAAATTGTTGGAATTTGCCGATTATTTTCAGGAAAAGACCACTCATCATTTATCATATCCACCGCTTACTTCAGGTAGTGAATTGCCCGAGTCCTGATTTGAGATAAATGAGCGAAACTCTAAATGGTTTCGAGTAGCTTGGATACTTTATTGCCCAGAAGTGACTTATCCCTTTCAATTTCATGCAGCAGGCGATGTATCGAAAAATTGATGATGGATGTCTGCTTGGTTTCCTGGCGAAAGGTTCTAACAGACTGCAGTAAGTCTTCAAGATGACACCACTTATCCAGACTGACTTCGGTGTCCCGGATCAATACAAGTAATTGTTCTGTGGATGTTGATTTCTTTTCTCTGAGAATCTGATCGGCCATCATGTGAATTTGTTTCAGGTCCCTTTTGATGTCAATCAGTTCCTGATCATCATAGTCCGGACCTGAATTTCTAATGGCCTCCAGCTTTTTTTTGATGCTGGATTGTAGAATCTTGCGAATGGTGGTTCTGCCAAATTTGTTTTTGAGGAAGTTGTATTGATCAAAATCCAATTGATACTTATGCCACTTGATCTTAGAAAGCGGCCCTGCAATATTTTCCAGGTAAATCTCCATTTTCACCTCCTGGTAGCGACGATACAGCTCGATTCCAAAGTTCCGGTGGTGACTGTACTTCCTGACCAGTGCAGAGTTCTTTTTTGCCCGACAGAAATCCATACAGGGCTTGTAGAGGTCTTGAAAACGCACTCGTTGTTTTTCAGAGGTCAATGGCTGCTGTAAGAGTTCTTCAATAATAGTCTTACAGGTTAGTACTTTACCCATGACCCGATAGGTCTTCTCGACCCTGGCGGGACGGATTTTCTTATTCAATTTTTTAAGGCATTTCTTGAAAACAGCCAGATGGCTGTCATATACCGTAGTAGTGGGCAAATAGTAATCCTTTGTCATGAGGGTAACCGGTCCCTTACGGGCTATAAGTATTCACAAAAATCAAATTCACGACAAAGATAGTATAATGCGTATTTCCGGTTGGACCAAATGAAAAGTGAAATCTGATGTTCAAACTGGTGCTATCCCATCTATGTCATATATCGGATGAGTATCAGTTTGGACTTATTGATCGTGAGATAGCGTAGTCAGATGGCCCGGATCATTTGTGGACAACGAGGTGGTTGGCCAAACTTTATACTAGAGGATCATCTTCAAGTATTTAAAAGCAATGTCAAGCAGCCTCAGGAATTGTCCAAGACTATTGGAATCCTGTACTGTCGATACTGTCAGCACCATATAGCCACATAAGTTCAATACCGACGATGAATGCCGGCACCCTGCTCAAATCGTATCTGTAATCAAGGTAGATCCATGAGACTGACGGTCTAGGATAACAGTGAATAGATGCCTATCTTAATCCATTAGATAGAGGAAAACAGATACAATCCTTTATAGTCATATTGGTTAGCTGTCATTGAATCACAAAAATATGTCTGACTTGATCTTAAAATTTTGGCCTGAAGAGGATGTTCAAATCGATAGGGCTGAATTAATCAAAATTACGTTTAAGCAGAAGAGTATTGTTGGGGAAGAATCCAAATATTGGGGCAAGCCTGCGTTCAAAGGTGGGAATAGATTAAGTGAATATTTTGAACCTAAATGGGATTTAGCCCCAAGATATTTTACAACCCTATTCTTGGTCATTCATGAATGTGACTACGGAATAGAGCATGGCTCTGAAGATTTTGTATACTTCGACAGAAATAATGTAGTTTCATTATTTGGGGCAGATGGAACTATTGAAAACTGGACAGATATGTGTTCTGAACTTGAAAGCATAACCGGTGATAAATACAAGGGAGGCTGGGAAATATTGTAAAACACTAAACGACAGCTAACAATATCTAAATTAAAACCGATGAAAGAATACAAATTGGAATCATTGATATACTACTCAAAGGCTTTTGCCCATAAGGAACATATTGTCGAAAAATCTACCAAAGACATTCAAGAGAAGTTAAACGATTTTGCATCAAAGGGATACAGGTTGATTTCAACTGACGCTACTGATTTTGGATTCGCTGTATACTTTTATCTCTACTTTGAGAAAGACGCTTAACATTGATGCGTCCAACCTTTTAAGTGCGCTTTCGAACTGTATGGGTACCTTGTATTCTGAATTCATAAATTAATGCATATTGCTTTTTGGATAGTTACTGAGAATGTCAACAGCAATTTGGTAAAGCCAGAAGTTTGGCAGGACTTTACTTCCCATGCAGTGCCTATCACTTGGACAAAATCGCTTTAGCTATGCTTATCAATTTATTAAAACTGAATAATTGATCAGGTCTATATCTTATATGAAGAGCCCCTCTAATCTGTCTTTGGCACTATTCCTTCCTGCTTTCATTTTGATGAATATTTCACTCTTATCCTGTAGAAGCGAAATACCGAAAACAGAACAATCTATCGAAGTTCAAAAGTCTAAATCAGGTCAAATCTATCAATGGTCCGAAGCAGAAGGCAAAGAATTTCATCAACAGATACGCCAGCATATTTTAACACCTGAGGATTGGGATCAACGTGCAAACACTATTCGAAGGCAAATTCTACAGGCTACTGGTCTATATCCGCTTCCTGAAAGGTGCGCACTCAACCCAATATTTGGTGAGAAACGCATATATGATGGGTATCTGGTTCAGAACGTTGCATTTGAAAGTCTCCCGGGAGTTTATGTCACCGGAAGTTTGTATAGTCCGGTTGAGGTAGGAGATTCTCCCCCTGCTGTATTGAGTCCTCATGGTCATTGGCCCATTGGAGGTGATGGCCTTGAACCAAAAGATTCAGATGATTATGGTCGTTATCGACCTGATGCACAAACCCGATGTGCTGCAATGGCTCGTATGGGTGCCATCGTTTTCTCCTACGATATGGTTGGTTATGGTCAGCTTACAACTCTTGGATGGCGGCACAAACATCCTGAAACCATGAAACTGCAAATATGGAATGGTATGCGAGCCATTGACTTCCTGATATCAATAGGTGCTAATCCGCGTCAAATTGCTTGTACCGGAGCATCTGGAGGAGGTACACAAACTTTTCAAATTGCAGCTGTTGATTCCCGAATTTCTGCTTCAATTCCTGTGGTGATGGTGTCTTATCGTCATTTTGGAGGTTGTGTTTGCGAACTGGGTATGCCCATTCATGAAAATGAAAATTTCAAGACTAACAACGTTGAAATAACAGCCTGTATGGCACCCAAGCCACTGCTACTAGTTTCTGTAGGGACTGATGCAACTGAAACTACTCCTGAGGTTGAGTATCCGATGATAGAGCACATTTACGGGTTGTTTGGGAAATCAGAAATGGTGGAAAATGCACATTTTCCTGATGAAGAACATGGCTATGACCTGAATAAACGAGCTGCTCTTTACGTGTTTCTGGCAAAACACCTGGATCTCGATAGCTCCATTGCAATGAATGCAGATGGAACTCCCAATGAACAAGGGATTGTAATAGAAAAAGTCGAAGATCTCTACGTATTTGACGATGATAATTCATTTCCAAATCATACCATAAGGAACAATGACCAGGTTGATTGGGATTGGTATAAGGAATCAGAGTAATGCGTTGAATCACAATTGTGAATCTTGATACTTATGGTTATATGAAAAGACAAGTTTTATATGTTCTTCTGTTTGCAGCTTTGGCAGGGTGTCAGATTTCTTCCGACCAGTTTACCGAGGTTCTGCTGTTCGATGATTTCAGTACTATCCGTCGTGGTCCTTATTCTGTTGAAGTAGGTGCACATACTGAATACCATTATCTACATATGGCAGCTCCACCATCTCAATGGGCTGTTTCAACCTTTACCTGGGATTCAGATTTCCAGCGTGCCTGGCATGTTCGTCAAGAAGAGGATGACAGGCAGATGATCCAGATCCTCAAAAACCAGCCAAACAAGCATACACATCCGATGTTAGTTGCCGGTGAGCAAGATTGGGAAGATTATTCTGTGACAGTGAAATTCACGCCGCAATCTAAGGACTTGCAGAGTGGCATCGTGTTTCGGTATCGCAATGATCGGTGTTACTATTTTGCTGGTGTCCTCGGCGACTCGTTGATCCTTAAGATGGTGAAACACGCCACCGCATTCCATAAACCCTACGAAGAGATTTTGGCATCGGTGTATTTGGAATGGGATGAAAGTGAATTGATAGCTATGCAGATTGAGGCAAGAGATTCGCAAATTTCCTGCATTGTTCATGGTGCAACTATTTTTGCTGAAGACACAACGTATCCCAATGGTAGAATTGGTTTGATGGCTGATGTTCCTACTAAATACCATGAGATTGAGGTGAATACCTCAGCCAGTGAACTTGAAAGAATCAAATTGTCGAGAGAGAAAAAGGTACTGGAACTGGAAAAAATACAGGCATTGGTACCTGAGATGAAGCCCTGGAAGAAGATCAACACACCAAATTTTGGAGTAGGACGCAACCTGCGTTTTGGCGATTTGAATAATGATGGACAGCCGGACGTGCTCATTGGGCAGGTTGTAAATCATGGTCCTCAAGACAGGAACAGTGAATTAAGTTGCCTGACTGCCATGACTTTTGATGGAGAGATTCTTTGGCAAATAGGAACTCCTGATAAATGGAAAACTCATCTGACCAGTGATGTAGCCTTCCAGATTCATGATTTGGATAATGATGGTAAGACCGAAGTAATTTATACTATGAACAGAGAAATAATTGTTGCAGACGGACTGACAGGTGAAACAAAATTTAAAAAATCTACACCTGTAGTTACCGATCAGGAAGTAATCAGTCCAGCTACTCATAATAGGTTTGGAAGCATATTGGGAGATTGCCTTTACTTTTGCGACTTGCAAGGGACGGGCCATGATCAGGATGTAATTATAAAAGACCGATATCGAAGAGTTTGGGCCCTGGATGAACACTTAAATATACTTTGGTACCAAAACCTGAACACGGGTCATTATCCTTTCGCATATGATGTGGACGAGGATGGTAAAGATGAACTCCTGATAGGTTATACCCTTTTAAATGATGACGGAAATACTATCTGGACCCTTGAGGATGAATTGGATGATCATGCTGATGGTGTTGCTATGGTGAAATACCATAAGCATGCAGACCCTATTTTTATGTGTGCTGCCAGTGATGAAGGTGTGTTTTTTGCAAACAAGGAAGGTGAAATAATAAGGCACCATTACATAGGCCATGGTCAGAACCCTGCCGTAGCAAACTTTAGGGATGATTTACCCGGACTCGAAACAGTTGCCATAAATTTCTGGGGAAACCAGGGCATCATTCACTTCTTTGATGCCAATGGAGATGTATATCATGATTTTGAACCCAACCAGTATGGAAGTATGTGCCTGCCTTTAAACTGGACTGGTAAATCAGAAGAGTTTTTTGTCCATAACCCGAATGTTGATGAGGGAGGAGTATTTGATGGGTGGGGAAGGAAAGTGTTAGAATTTCCCGATGACGGACACCCGGATATGTGCAATGCCGTTCTTGATATTACCGGTGACAGCCGCGACGAAATTGTAGTTTGGGATCCCAATTCGATATGGGTATATACACAGGAAGACAATCCTCAACCGGGAAAACTTTATAAACCGGAACGTAATCAACTTTATAATTACTCAAACTATCAGGCTACCGTTTCTTTGCCAGGGTGGAGCAGCAATGAAGGTGAGTAAAATGGGAAAGAAGGTTGTTGAAAGATATGTTCCCTGGATTTTCAGAAGAAATATTTTATTGATTATTGGCCATGAATAGTAGGTCTGACTATTTAGTTTATTAGAGATATCTTTTTTGACTCACCACGTTTTGAAATCCGAAATTCAAGTCAGCATCGACTGCGAAGTGCTCCCCAACGGGCAGTTCAAAACCTACTCCCGGACCAATGAATGGATGATCGATGTATCCCAGAATTTGTACATTACCATAGACTCTTAGTTCCTGAGCCATACTTGTTTTTGCAGAGCCTAAAAGCACAATAGCCAGGAAAAGCTTAATGGAAATGACCGCGACTTGCTTGATAACACTTTTCATAACATTTGATTATATGGATTCATAATTAATGTTCGACATCAGAGGCATCTGATCCACAAATCAAAGGTATATAGAGGAAAACACCGGTGTTAACACATATCTCCCAATGAATGACAACGTGGTAACATGTGGCTATCATTGATATTGGAGGCCAAACGTGGATGTCAGATTGTGAACAATGAGCGAGTTTATACCTCCAGTTCTCAACCATTCATCATAACTTAACGCAATCGATTGTGTACTCTAACACGACTTTCTTTATTTTTGATTGATACAGATAGATATTGGCAGGTACTAATTGTATTATTAGATTTTAAAATGACATAACAATGCCTAAGAGAGGGTTTCTGATTGGTTGGATCATCGTTTTCTTTTATTCAGCATTGTCACTTAGGGCTGAAGACGGTTATCGACTCTGGTTGCGCTATGACCAGATTGAAAATGACGAAGTCCTGGCCAGGTATCGTGCTCAGATCCGGTCAGTTCAGATCATTGGTGAAAGCGCCACCATGGTCGCCGTGAGACAAGAACTGGACATGGGACTTTCTGGGTTGTTGTCTCAGGAGATTTCTTTTACTGGTGATGAAGATTATCAACTACTGGTAGGTACTTATAGTCCTGATGGCCCTATGTCAGAAATGCTTTCCCCCAATGATATCAGAAATCTGGGATCGGAAGGCTTCACGATCATCAATAAGGAAATCAATGGCAGGAACACCATTGTGATATCGGCTTTGCATGATATCGGTACCCTATATGGTACCTTTCATTTCTTAAAACTTATACAGACACATCGGGATATTTCCAACCTTAATATTGTGAGCCGTCCTTCTATCGATGTAAGGATGCTGAACCACTGGGATAATCTGGATCGCACGGTGGAGAGAGGATACGCCGGGTTTTCGATTTGGAACTGGCATCAACTGCCAGAGTATATTGATCCGAGATATATTGATTACGCTAGGGCAAATGCCTCGATCGGAATTAATGGCACTGCGTTGACCAATGTCAATGCCAATGCCCTGATTCTTCGTCCGGATTATCTGCAGAAAGTGAAAGCCCTGGCCGATGTCTTCCGTCCGTACGGGATAAAGGTTTACCTGACGGCTCGATTTAGTGCCCCGATTGAGTTGGGAGGTATGGATACTGCTGATCCGTTGCATGCCGAGGTGCAGGAATGGTGGAACCGTAAAGCAGAGGAGATATATGAACTGATTCCTGACTTTGGTGGTTTTCTGGTCAAAGCCAATTCAGAAGGACAACCGGGTCCACAAAACTATGATCGCAATCATGCAGAAGGAGCCAATATGCTGGCTGATGCAGTGGCTCCATTTGGCGGGATTGTGATGTGGAGGGCTTTTGTGTATTCAGATGAGGAACCGGACGACCGACATAAACAAGCTAATAATGAATTTGAACCTCTGGATGGACAATTCCGGGATAATGTGTTGATCCAGGTAAAGAACGGAGCCATCGATTTTCAACCACGGGAACCTTTTCATCCTTTGTTTGGGGCTGTGGAAGACACCCCGCTGATGTTGGAGCTGCAAATCACCATGGAATACCTGGGACAGGGAACTCATCTGGTATATCTGGGAAGCCTCTTTCGGGAGGTATTGGAGTCAGACACTTACATGAAAGGCAAGGGTTCTACCGTGTCCAAAGTGATCGATGGATCACTCACTGATCAAAAGGTGACTGCCATTGCCGGAGTGTCTAATATCGGTACCGACCGCAATTGGACCAGTCATCCCTTTCACCAGGCTAACTGGTATGCTTTTGGCCGCTTGGCCTGGGATCCGGAAATGTCTGACCGTGACATCGCAAATGATTGGATCAAGATGACCTTTTCCAACAAGGAAGCTGTTGTGGATACGCTTGAGCAGATGATGATGGCATCTCATCAAGCCGTTGTCAATTACATGACACCTCTGGGACTACATCATATTATGGGTGCTGGTCATCATTATGGTCCGGGCCCCTGGGTGAGCAAAATGCCACGTGCAGACTGGACATCCACCTACTATCACAAAGCCGATTCTCTAGGCGTCGGATTTGATCGTACCGAATCGGGTAGCGATGCCATCAGTCAGTACCATAAACAAGTAACCAAAGAATTTGCCTCACGGGAAGATATCCCGGAAAAATACCTGCTTTGGTTTCACCGGGTTAGATGGGACGAAAAAGTGTCGTCGGGTCGCACTCTGTGGGATGAACTGTGTTATCGTTATCAGGAAGGGGTGGAAACGGTGGAGGGTTTCGTGCGTTCATGGAATGATCTGGAAAAAGACATTGATAAAGAGCGGTGGCAACATGTGGCTTCCCTGTTACAGATACAACTGAGGGAAGCTATCTGGTGGAGGGATGCATGCCTGTCTTACTTTCAGACTTTTTCCGACATGTCCATACCGGAGGGGGTGCCTGAGCCTGCCCATGATCTTGAGTACTATGAGAGTTTGGTGTATCCCTACTCCCCGGGTATTCGCCCCCGGTGGTGATGATGGCAACTTTGGAATCGATGTTTTTGGAAAATGGAAATCGGAAATTGACAAAAATGTCTAATTTGACAGGTAGCTTAATTCAATAAGTATGGATCGCAGGATAGCAATCAAAGAAATGATGATGGCAACCGGGGGGCTGGTTGCACTGCCCGGCTGGGCCCGAGGATGGACCCGGGCAGATGTGACTATCGAGCAGCACATATTCTCACCTCCGGATGAAAAGACTTTGTCAATGATTGTGGATACGATCATTCCTGCAGGTACGGAGGGAGTTGGCGGAATCTCGGAAGGTGTTGATCAGTTCCTGGTAAGACTTCTGGACCAATGTTACGAAAAAGATGTACAGGAAAATGTGGTCCATCAATTAGCCAATCTGGACCAGAAGGCAAAGGCCTTGCATGGACGATATTTTTCGCAATGTGATCAGGAGCCGAGAGAGGCTCTGCTGGAGGCCTTGAGCATTTCGGAAGATGACAGTGAAAAAGACTTTTTTGATCTGATAAAAAGAGAGACCCTTCGTGGGTTCAGAACCAGCAGAAAGGTGATGATGAGATATTACGATTACCGGGTAGCGCCCGGCTATTATTTTGGATGTGTTGATATTGAAGTACAGTAGGATATGGCAAATCTGGCAATTGATTCTATAAAGAAAAGAGGCTATGATGCCATCGTGATCGGTTCGGGAGCCAGTGGCGGCTGGGCGGCGAAGGAGTTGTGTGATCATGGTCTCAAGACGTTAATTCTGGAGCGGGGACGTGATGTCAAACACATTCAGGATTACCCCACAGCCTCTAAACCGCCATGGGAATTCGAGTATCGCGATACGGTACCTTTAGACAAACGGGTCGGATACGGCGGTAGTCGGTTTTTGCGGGAATCTACCCTGGCATTCAGGTTGAAAGAGGATGAGCAGCCCTTTATCCAGGAAAAACCTTTTAGATGGTATAGGGGATATCATATGGGTGGTAAATCTCTCTTGTGGGCACGGCAGACCCAGCGCTGGAGTGATTATGATTTCGAAGGGCCTGCCAGGGATGGATTTGCCGTAGATTGGCCAATTCGATATGCTGATCTAAAACCATGGTATGATCATGTCGAGAAATTTGCGGGAATTGCTGGTGATGCTGATGGATTACCTCAGCTTCCCGACAGTATAGTTCAACCGGGATTTGAGTTGAGTTGCATTGAAGATCATTTCCGCAAAAGCCTGGAAGATAATTACACTGACAGGCACCTGATCAAGGGACGTTGTGCCCATATCACAGATCCTCAGCCCATTCAGATAGAGCAGGGTAGGGCCAAGTGCGTCAACCAAAAAATGTGTAACCGTGGTTGCCTGTATGGGGGATATTTTAGCAGCAATGCCTCCACATTGCCCTGGGCTATGAAGACCGGTAATCTGACCATTCGACCGCATTCAGTGGTACATTCCATTATCTATAAAAAGGGTAAAAAGAAGGCAGTTGGTGTGCGCATTGTGGATGCCGAGACCGGAAAAATGATCAAATACTACGCAAAAGTCATCTTTGTCAATGCTTCGACACTCAACAGCAATATGATACTGCTGAACTCAACCAGTAAGAGGTTTCCTAATGGGCTCGGAAATGATCATGACCTCCTGGGGAAATACATATCCTGGCACAATTACCGTGGAAAGGCTAATGCTATCTATGAGGGATATAAGGATAAGAAGACCTCAGGAAGAAACCCAACTCATGCATATATGCCTCGTTTTCGTAATGTAACATCGCAGGAAACGGATTTCCTTCGCGGTTATGCCATAGGAATCGGAGGGGGCAGGGGGCCTGATGTAGATACGGATGCTTTGGGTTATCAATTGACTGATAATATGCTTCACCCGCCATTAGGTCCGTGGAGAATCAGCAGCTGGATGATGGGAGAGGTGGTACCGATAAAAGAAAATCATGTGAGATTGAGCCCGGATAAGGTGGATAAATATGGTATCCCACAGCTTATCGTTTCCTGTGACTGGACAGAAAACGATGACAAGATGACACAGGATTATATTGAGCAGTCCAGGGAAATGTTTGAAAAAGCCGGTTTTACAGATATTGAAGCCAGGGATACACACTCACCACCGGGGTCCGACATACACGAAATGGGTGGTGTACGTATGGGTAAAGATCCGGAGACTTCACTTCTTAACCAATACAATCAGTTGCACAAATGCCCGAATGTTTATGTGACAGATGGTGCATGCATGACATCCACCGGTACGCAGAATCCCACCCTGACTTTCATGGCACTTACTGCCCGGGCAGCCAATCATGCGGTGTCGGAGTTGAAGAAAGGGAATCTGTAGGATGATGCCTTCGACTCCGCTCAGGCATCATCGACTCCGCTCAGGCATCATCGACTCCGCTCAGGCATCATCGACTCCGCTCAGGCATCATCGACTCCGCTCAGGCATCATTTTTTTTTGAGTGATTGCAATCAGGTTTGTTCGAATAGTGACTATCGTTGACACATTTGGCTAACTGATGCAACTCATCAGCCATACCTTGTATTAATGCTTCTTTCTTTTTTCTAGTCCATTTTTGTACTTGCTTTTCTCTATTGAATGCAAGATCTATTCGATTGTACTCTTCAAAATAGACAAGTTTGACAGGCAGCCTTTTTCTAGTATGATTAGCACCCTCTCCATGCTGATGCTGACGTACACGGGCTTCCAGATATTTTGTACTTCCCGTATAATAGCTTTGATCACTACATTCCAATATGTACATATAGCCTTTCATCAGAGTCATTTCGCTGGGTGAGCGGAGTCATTTCGCTGGGTGAGCGGAGTCATTTCGCTGGGTGAGCGGAGTCATTTCGCTGGGTGAGCGGAGTCGAACCCAGCAAACAAAAACTCATTCACCGGTGCCGCTTTTTTATAAGTTTCCAGTAGTGTTTTAGTGAAATCTTTTTCCAGGATTATTTCTGCTGGCCATTTTTTGAAAAAGTAAAAACTCTTATTAAATATAAGTGGTTCTTGTTCAGCTGCTTGGGTAAAGTCAGAAGGCAAACGCTTGTTCTTTTCTCCCAGAATTTCGCCAAAAGTTTCTACAAACTTCTTATTGGTACGGGCTTTCTTAAAACCCTTTAAATCCCTGGCGATGGCTGACCTGAGGGCCATCAATTGGTCCTTGTCGAGCATATGGGCACCACTGTACAACCTCGCATCCTCAGCACCGAGCTGAATGTACATGCCGGGTGATGTTTTGTCCTTCCTTCCTCCGGGTCCTATCAGTGCTGCCATATGAGTTTTGTAAGGTGTTTTATCCTTACTAAATCGCGTGTCCCGGTATATCCTGAAAATACAGTCTTTTGCCTGGATTTGATCAAGGCTGGGATGATACTTCTGTAGAGAAGTGATAAGACTTTCGACCAGGTTTTTAAAAGGTTGTTCCACCTGTTCCTTATACCTGCTTTTATTGGCCTGAAACCAATCCCGGTTATTATTGGAGGCAAGTTCTATGAAAAAATCGAGAAAATCGTTTGTGAGAATAGGAGTTGCCATTACAACTAGTGTTTCATTCAGAAATAGGGTAGAAGAGCATCTGAAATTTACAACTTTATCAAATTCGTTGCGGAGTTTTACCCGTATTTGATGTGAATGGCAGGACTATTCGAAAAATGGCAAATTGGGAACAGCGTACTTGCGCATACCCTCCTCGTTTATTTCCACTCCAATTCCGGGAACATCACGTAGAGGGATATAACCATCTTCGGTGAGCATCGGCCCATCGTAGGATACAATTTCCTCGTACATTTCATTTTCATGAAAATAGATCTGCCACTCCAGGATCAGGAAATTGGGTACTGCCGCACAAACGTGGGCTGACGACATGGCCCCCAGATATGACGCTACCATATGCGGTGCAAAGGGTACGTTATACGTGTTGGATAAATTAGCTATCCGCAGTCCTTCTCCCAGCCCACCACATTTTTGCAGATCCGGCATAATGACATCAACTGCCCCGATTTCCAGTGGATGCCTGAATCCATAAGTCAGATACCAGTTTTCTCCACCGCAAATGGGAGTGGTTGTTGATTCCCGTATGCGAACATACGATTCAGGCACTTCGGCCGGAACCGGTTCTTCCAGCCACATGAGATTGTAGGGCTCCAGTGCCTTGGCAATTTTCATCCCGGATACTTCATCGAAGCGGCCATGGCAATCCACACAAATATCAATGCCGGGTCCCACGGCCTCGCGTACTGCAGCTATCTGATCTTCCATACGCTCCAGTTCCGGTATACTCACACTCCAGTTATACGAGTCGAGTTTGTTGGGGTCACCGCGATCGTCAACGTCAAATTTGACGGCCGTGAAACCATACTTATCTACATCTTCTTTGGCTCGTCGGCCCATTTCATCGGGTTCAAGCCTGCTTCCGGCTGTGTCGCAGTAGACTCTGATCTTATCGCGAAATTTGCCACCTAACAACTGGTAAACAGGTAGTTCAAGTGCCTTGCCCACCAAATCCCACAAGGCAGTTTCCAGCGCAGTCATGACACAAACATACATTCCGGCTTGAGCTCCTTTAAACAATCCACCCCGCCTCATTTCTTCCTGGAGCCTGTTTACATTTAGCGGGTTGTGTCCGATGAGATGTCTTTCTGCCAGGTGGCGGACCACATAATAAGTCCCATAGACACCATCAACACCCTGACCATGTCCTACGATGCCCTGGTTAGTATAAATCTTTACAAACAAACTGTGCTCTCCCCTGATAAACCCGCATTTCACTTCCGTGATTTTCAGGTCAGATGGACTGGATGATTTTGGAGTGGCCTCGACAGAACGAGCCAGGCCATCGAACTTGCTGGCAATCATTGCACCCGTCACACCCAGGACGGAATTTGAAAAGAATGAACGACGTGAGAAGCTGTTACGAAGCGAGTTGAATTTTTTCATGGTTGGAATGGTTAAAATGGCTGAGTAAGAAATATACAAAAGGAAACAGACTTGACATATCTGTGATCTAACCCAGTGAGGTTGAAATTCTGTTATTATAAACTTAAAATGTGTTCAGAGATCTACCGATTTGACGCAATAGCCATCTATAGAAGATAAATGTCGATATGAAGAATTCGATCCTGTTGGTCTTTTTATTCTTGATAATGGCCTGTAATGAAAGGCCATCAAACTCAACTATTGAAACAGCACAACAATCTGAAAAAGCTGGAATAGCCTTTGATGATCGAGCCACTACTCGCAAGGCCAGCTCAAAAGTTGAGCTCGATAAAGGAAGTAAGATCATAAAAACTGGAAATCTTACATTTGAGGTGTCTGATCTGTCTCAAAGTAAAGTCGAGGTAGATACACTCATTAATCGATATGGTTCCTACTACGAGAATGAGCAGTATAATGCTTATGGTAATCGCATTTCGTACTTTCTCACAATCAGGATCCCCAGCGAAGATTTTGATCAAGTACTGATGGAACTGGAAGAGGGTGTAGGCAGACTCACATCTAAAAATATCAATACCCGGGATGTTAGTGAAGAATATGTAGACCTGACAATACGGTTGAAAAATAATCTGGCCTACCTTGAGCAATACAGAGATATACTACGAAAGGCCAATTCTGTCCAGGAAATTCTGGAAGTGAAAGAGAAGATTCGTGGAATTGAAGAGGAGATTGAAAGTAGAAAAGGCCGGCTGGAATATCTGGATAATCAGGTGGAATATTCAACGTTGACCATCGAAATGTCAGAGTTGATCAGGCACGACGTGTCAAGTCGTCCCGCATTTGGCATTAGAGTGGCCAATGCCTTTAGAGGTGGTGTTGACTTGTTCCTTCGGGCAATCGTATTACTCGTAAATCTCTGGCCTTTTCTGGTACTTTTCGGGGTGTTGTTTTTTTTCAGGAAAAAAATTGCAATACTTCTGCGCAGAAAATGAGTTGGGCTCTTCTGGAAATCGAATAAGCCTACCTTTTTTCTACAAAGACTGGCGCCTGCTGGTACCTAAAGGCACTGGTAGTCAGAATTTTGAGCTCCTTTGTTGCCCAATTCATCAAACCGATATGAAATTGAGTTTGATCCTTGTCAAACAATTCGATGGCCAACCATTGGCCATCAGGACTCCAATCGTGCCAACCCTCATGACCCGGGTTTTCTGTCAATTTCCACGATTTACCTGAGATCGGATCTACTGCATATAGACTGTATTTGCCATTTTGATAACTCTGGTATGAAATAAATTCTTCTGTAGGGTGCCACCTGGGTGCCCCAGCTCTATAATCAAACCAATTGGCTGTGGTATCTGAAGAGGGGTAAGCTGTTAGCTTTTTCAGATTATACCCATCATCAGTCATGATATAAATAGCTTCGTCAAATCCATCTTCCTTTTTATTTTTTTTCAGGGCTCCTCTAAAGGTAATGTGCTTGCCATCGGGAGAAAAACATGGATCGCTGGCAAAAGGCAGTTCAAGTTTTATTCGTGACTGGATCTCACCTGCGCCATTAATAATATAGAAAATGGACTCTTCAATATTGGGATTCACGATCAACTCATCACCTTTTTTTCGATATCCCATCCAACTGTCCTTGAGTGCAAATTTGGATATCTGAAAAAGATCCGCACCGGCAGAATCCATTTGATATAAAAGATAGGTACGATCAGTTGTATCTCGATCGCTTAGGAAGAAAATTCTTGTACCTGTGGCAAGGTAAGTCCATGCCACGTCAGGATGGGAAGTAATATTTTGTTTCCCGGTTCCATCCATATTCATGATCCATACATCGTAGTCATCTCCCTTTCCACTCATGCCAACATTGTAAGCGATCTGGTACTTATGCAGGTCAGGGTTGAGTTGAGCGTTGGTTGTGACTGTAGTAAACAGAAGGGCCAAAAATACTTTAAGATATTGATTCTGAAAGCTCTTTCAAGGAGCTCTTAAAAGCAGGCTATGAGGTTTCTAGATTCTCAGATTCTAAGAAAATTTGATCTGGATGATGAAACAGGCCAAAGTGAGCAATGTCTTCGAAT